>CANGXE010000112.1 GCA_947457525.1 Bacteroidota bacterium
TATGATGATTCTGAATTGTAAATCTGATGGCGAAGAATATTCGAAAGCCGAATCATCAGGTCAGGCAGCGCATCCGATTTTTCTAAAGCCAGGCCGTAAAAATTATTGAGGGTGTTGAATAAAAAATGAGGATGAATTTGTGAGCGCAAAAAATATTCTTTCTGGTTCACCAAGTCCTGTTTCAGTTCAATTTCTTTTTGCAAACTAAGGTAAGCACCACGTGCAATTTTTAAAGCCAGTGTAAAAGCTGCCAGAAAAATATAGAACGGGAGAAAATTTTGCAATCCAATTATTTTGCCTTGCTCATTAGAAATATTATAAAGCCAGGCGGTGCATTGGGTGGCACACAACAACAATACGATAAAACTGAGCAAGGAAAACACATACTGTTTGCGCGGAACAAAATAACCGTAAGCAAAATAAAGTGTGGCGTAGATATAGGCCACATAAATCACTAAATTACCTACATAGTTGATGAAAATATATTTCCAAGAAAATCCTTTGCCTGCCCAACCTAAACTGAACGAGAAACCAAAAACGAACCAAAAAAACACGTGCAACCACACGCGCTTTTTCAGAATTTTCAGTAATAATTCATTGTTCATTTTATTGGCTTTGAAATTTGAAACTACATTATTCTGTAGACGAAGTTAAAAGATACATAGGCTTTATAAGTGGGCAAACCAATATTAAAGAATTTGCTGAGCGGATTTTTATCAGCAATTCCTCTGTTCGACATTTCTAGTGCAGTTTCTAAGCCATAGCGTTGTTTCTTGCCAAAGAAACCGCCTAACTTACAGCGTGTTCCAAAATCGAAGGTATGTATAGTATAATTCCAGTCCAAATTTATATCTGCCTTTTCATTTTTCACCGTACCTCGGTTGTTCAACACCTGATAACCGATGTAAGGAGCAAAGCCTACATAAAAAGAACTTTTCCTGAATGGCATAAACTCTACATTAAAAAGTGCGTTGAACCTCACCTCTGCCGATGTTGCCTTTTCTACATTATTGCTCGTGAACCATTCTTTTTGCACGATATAAAAATTGTTCATCTGCACAGACGGACCTAATCGTACCCAGTTTTTGCTGTAAGGGTAATAATTGGCGTTTAGCTCATAACCTAAGTTGTAAAATTCGGGTATGCAAAAACCGGCTTGTATAGTCACTTTAGGATTTATCTTTTCAAAGGTCTTTATAGTTTTTACCGGCTTCTGTGCCATCAAAAACACAGGGAAAAATATCAGCAGCAGTTTTTTCATATTTCTTGTTTTAGTTGTTGAACACAAATTGAATTCCATCTTTAAATGTGGGGTAAGGGTCGGTGCCATGCTGCTCGGGATACAGCGAAAAGCCGACTTTAAAACTTGGATAGCCTATTGCCTTTATTCGTTGATAAAACTCTTGATGCATGGCTGGCGAACTGCCTACATAAGTGCCGCTGCCAATAAAAAGAGAAACCGGCAAATCGGTTACTTGCGAAGCCGCCTCTTTTTCTTTTTCGAAAACATAATTATCAACTCCCATACCTATGCTACAACTAGCGGCAATACATTTTTTAAAAAGCGGTTGAGCCGCATTATCCAGCAAAGAATAAAGTGTAAATAAACCGCCAAGCGAGTGACCGAATAATACCCGCTGGGTAGAGTCGCAATTATAGTTGGCTTCTACCTGCGGCAACAACTCTGTTTTCAAAAACAGGAAAAACTTATCTGCTTCTGCCGGTTCCTGAACCCCTTCGCCCGGGTAAACTAAATCTTTACTTCGCGCATATACGCCATCTCCATTCTTATAGTCTAGCGAAACCATTATACACTTGGGTATTTTGCCCTCACCGCTCAAATCGCTGAGCACACCTGCCGCCATATCGCTCCACCAAAAACCATCTAACATATAGACTACGGGAACCGGAGTGGTTGGAAACTCTGTGTCAGGATAAAACACCGTCATGGTGTAGGTGGTGCCGGTTTGCACTGAAGTAATGTCAAACTTTTCATTAACTCCCATCTTGCTTAGCTTGTCCTTTTTGCAGGCTTGAAGACCAAGTAGCAGCATAACCAGCACCGAGACAATAAAGATTTTGTTTTTCATATCATCTTTTGTTTTGTGCTACAAACATAGTTGGGCAAACAGGCAATAAAGAGTGCGCATGACGAAAACACTTGTAATCGTGACAAAAACTAGTTTGAAAGTGATAAACGAGCAATAGCAATTAGATTCAGCTTCCATCAACAAGATTTGTCACTTTAAAAAATATTCAGATTTTCGAGCTATGAATATTGACGAAAAGTTGCTGAACTCCATACATGATGACTTAGATATTTGCCGCGATTATTTGCATCAGATTTCGAGTGGTATGATAAAAGGAGAAGTGTCTAAGTATCCGATTTTTGTGGCGATGCGCGGAGTGGCAGATGTGGATTTGGGGCTGCCGGTGGTGAACCGAAACGACTATGACATGACTTGGAACTTCAACGCCTCGCACCTCGAAGAGTTTGTGACAAAAGGCATAGTGGCGAAAGACAAGGCGGCTGATTTTATCAAAGCCTACAAAAACCCCAAAGACTTTATGTGTGTGTTCATTGCCGAAGAAGGGGCGATGAGTTTTGCGTTTATGCCCTACGACCGAAATCGCGCTGAACTTAATTAAGAATTTCGGTGGCCACTAACTGAAACTTGGGTATCTCTACCGTAAATTCCTCTCCGGTTATTTTGTTGTCGAAAATGTAAATGCCTTCCATCTTGCCGATGGGTGTTTTGAGTTGACAGCCCGACATATATTGATGCGTATCTCCGGCATACAACACCGGCTGGCGACCCACCACTCCTTCGCCTTCCACTACATTATAATCGAGGTTCGAATCTGTAATCTCCCAACGCCTCCGCAGCAATTGCACCGTGAAAGGATTGTGGTTAGAAATCGTGATTTGATACACAAAAACATAGATACCCAGCGCAGGTTTCGACTGACCGGGTTGATACATGGTTTCTACCTTTACTTCTACGCCTTGTGTGATGAGTGTGGACATAATGAATTAGTGAACGTGAACAGTGGCCGATTGAAGAAAAGCAGTGATGTGGTTTTTGACGCGCATAGAGGCAATATCAAAATCTTTGTTCACCACCGTTTTGTCAAATTTATCCGCATAACTCAATTCCTCTTCCGAGCGTTTGATGCGCGCCTTTAAGCTTTTTTCATTTTCAGTAGCTCGGTTTTTCAATCGATTAATCAAGCTTTCGGTCGAAGGCGGAGCGATAAATATGGTTAAGCAGTCTTCGCCAAATTGTTTTTTCAAATTCAGTGCGCCTTTCACATCAATGTCAAACAACACCACTTTGCGGTGGTTCCAAACGCGCTCCACTTCCGTGCGAAGTGTGCCGTAGAATTGACCCGGGTAAACCTCTTCGCTTTCTACAAATTCATTAGCCGCTTGTTTGCGTTTAAACTCATCCACCGAAATAAAATAGTAGTGCTCGCCATGCACTTCGCCATCGCGTTTTTCGCGGGTGGTGCACGACACAGAGAACGACAACTCGGGGTTGTGGCGCAATAATTTTTTAACGATAGATGATTTGCCTGCGCCCGATGGTGCGGTAATCACTACCAGTTTGCGAGGAGGAATATGTACGCGGGTGAAAGAATGTCCGGCCATGATATGTGGTTTAAATTTTGCTAGTGTGAATGGTCAAATATGAAAAAACGAGGTTGATTATCCAACCCCATTTTATTACAAAATGTTGCTGGTTTGTTCTTTTATTTTTTCGAGTTCATCTTTCATGGTCACCACCATTTTTTGCATCACGGCATCGTTGGCTTTAGAGCCGATGGTGTTAATCTCGCGGCCTATCTCTTGCGAAATAAAGTTGAGCTTACGGCCTTTGAGTTCGTCTTGCTCTTCGAGGATGGTAGTAAAATAAGCTACATGTGAGCGCAGACGAGTGAGCTCTTCGGTGATGTCTAATTTCTCGATGTAGTAAATTACTTCTTGTTCAAATCGATTTTGGTCAATCTTGTCTTTCGCCAAAAACTGCTCCAGATTGTTTTGTAAGCGAGTTCTAATTTCTTCCACTCTCCGTTTGTCTTCGCCTTTGATGGCCGCGGCCATCTGCTCGATCAAACCAATGCGCAGGCGCAACTCTTTGTCAATAGATTTGCCCTCGTTAGCACGAAACAGTTCGAGTTCTTTTACAGCCTGCGAAAACACTTGCTCTATTTTCTTCAATTCATCTTCGCTAGGTTCTTCATGACTTTCGCCAATCACATCGGGCATCTTTAATATAGTCGGCAAAAGGCTTTCGGTGGTCACACCCACTTCTTGCGCTATGGCTTTAAATTCGTTGAAATAGGAAATAATC
This sequence comes from Bacteroidota bacterium, assembly GCA_947457525.1. Lineage (GTDB taxonomy): Bacteria > Bacteroidota > Bacteroidia > Chitinophagales > LD1 > Bog-950. The sequence continues at coordinate 4,356 of CANGXE010000112.1, forward strand.
AACTCGCGGTTCAGCGAAATCTCGCTGGCGGCTGTGTTATGTTCTAAAGAAATATAGACATCTATTTTGCCTCTTTGAAGGCTCGTGGTGAGCTTGTTGCGCAGCTCATACTCAAAGGCGCGATACTTAGAAGGCAACTTGACGTTTACGTCTAATCCTTTTTGGCTGTTGAGTGATTTGATTTCTACGTTTACGGTTTTGTCGTCTACTTGTCCGCTGGCTTTCCCGAAGCCGGTCATTGATTTTAACATGTGGCGAAAGTAATACTCCGCTCGCGATAGGCAAGAGCGAATAGAAAATAGCTACTCTAAAATTAAGTCGTCCGAATCGGGCTCTTCTTTCGGTTTGTCGTACATTTTCTTGGGACCGGCAAAAGAGACGAGATAAACTCCGCTAAAAATCAGGGCAGCAGCCACGAGTTTATTGCTGTTCAACGCATCTTTACCCAAGGCTATGGAAATGAGCGTAGCTAAAATAGGTTGCAGATAAATATATGCACCTACTACTGACGAATGCACTTCGCGCAAAGCGAGCATATTGAGTAAATACGCTAAAAACGTAGTACAGATAATAATAAACGCCACGGCCAACCAAGTTTCTGTGCCGAACGTGACCCACTGAATGGCTGAAAATTGGCCATAACCCAAAGCGAAAACCGGAATTAAACCAAAGAAAAACACCCATTTCACGACTGTAAGTGGATGGTATTTCTGCATCAATGGGCGCACTATCACTAAGTAGATAGCGTAAGAAGTGGCGTTTACCAAAATGAAAAAATCACCCAAAACGGTTTCACCCGAAAAGCTAAACCCTCTGCCCGCCAAGATGAAAAGCGCTCCGCTAAACCCCAGCACCAATCCGATAATTTTTTGCCAAGTTGCTTTTTCGCTGCCGCCCAAAAACGAGATAACAAACACCAAAATGGGGGTCATAATCATAATCAGCGATGCATTAATAGGCGTAGTGATTTTTAACCCCATAAAAAACATTTCTTGATTGATGACCACCCCAAAAAGACCACAGACCGCCAACAGTAAAAAATCCTTATTGGCGACTTTTTCTTTAATCCAAAAATGATGAATGAGAAAAAATAACACGGTGGTGACCGACACGCGAATGAGGATAAAACCAAACGGCTCAATAAAGTCCGGCATCACCATTTTTGACACCGAAAAACCCGCACCGTAGAACAAGTTGACAATAAATAAAAACAAATGCGCACGCAAGACAGGTTTCATCGGGGCGCGAAGATGGGTTATTTTCCTTGCTAGAAAAATCGGAGTAAAAAAATCCTCGTAAGTATTAAAAACCTACGAGGATTAGAATGTACTATTTACCTTGATTTACTTTGCTGCGGGTTCTACTATTGGAACAACAATTTCTAATACTTTAAACTCTGTGCGTCTATTCACTGCTCTGCCGTCAGGGTTATCGGTGCCATCCGGATTGTCATTTGAAGCGGCAATTGGTTCACCCTCTCCAAATGCTTTGCTCACTAAGCGATTCTTCGGCATTTTTTTGCTCAACAAATATTTCATAACAGCATCGCTTCTGCGTTGAGAGAGTTTCATGTTATACTCTTCCGTTCCTTTGCTGTCGGTGTGTGAACCCACTTGAATAACGATGTTCGGATTAGCCGTCATAAACTCAATGACTTTATTTAATACATCGGGTGCGGTGTTGGTCA
>CANGXE010000113.1 GCA_947457525.1 Bacteroidota bacterium
GGCTCTGTGATAATCACCCAAAGCCATTCTTCTTTGAGTTCGCTCACCGCATTGTATAGTTTAGAATCGAGGTTTATGGTTGTCAGCACGCGGTTCATTCTTGCCAAGTTCTCGCGCGTGTAGGCGAGCATCTTGTCGTTTTGATACATCTCCGTGCGAAAACTTTCTTGTTCGATAATGTTTTTGGTCAAATCGAGGTAAGCATCAAAATCAAGCGATTGGGCGAGCACCTCGGGCGTAACAACTGTAGACATAGCGCAAATATAGACTGAAAACCTAAGCTTACTATCCGTTTTTTAACTTGTTAGTAAAACAGGGAAATCTATATTCGTATTGAACTAAAAAAAGATAATCATGGAATATAGACGATTAGGAAAATCAGGTTTGCAAGTAAGTGCCGTATCATTGGGCAGTTGGCTTACCTTTGGCAACCAGATTTCGGATGACGTAGCCGAACAGTTAATGATAAAAGCCTACGAAGCGGGCATCAACTTTTTCGACAATGCCGAGGTCTATGCCCACGGTAAGAGCGAGGAAGTGATGGGCAAACTGTTGAAGAAACTCAACTGGGACAGAGACACTTGGGTGGTGTCGTCAAAAGTGTTTTGGGGACGCAAACCCAACCCCGGCCCTAACCAACGCGGCTTGATGCGCAAACACATTGTGGAAGGTTGTCACGATGCTTTGCGCAGGTTGCAAGTGGAGTATTTGGATATTTATTTCGCGCATCGCCCCGACATCAACACCCCGATGGAAGAAATTGTGTGGACGTTTCACAATTTAGTGGTGCAAGGCAAAATCCTCTATTGGGGAACCAGCGAGTGGACCGCGCAGCAATATACCGAGGCGCATTTGGTGGCGGCCAAAAACAACTTGATTGGCCCGGTGGCAGAGCAAAATCAATACAACTTGCTACACCGCAACTTTATGGAGAAAGAATACATCCCCTTGTTTGAGAACTACGGCATGGGCACCACCATCTGGAGCCCATTGTCCTCGGGCTTACTAACCGACAAATATTTTGACGGCTCGGCCAAAGACGAACAATCGCGATTGAGCACCTTGGAGTGGTTGAAAGAGCGCTTGTTGGGCGACACCGATAAGTTGGGAAAAGTGCGTCAGCTACATTTGTTGGCAAAAGACTTGGGCATTCCTTTGGCGCAAATGAGTTTGGCGTGGTGTTTAAAGAACAAGAACGTGTCGACAGTCATCTTGGGTGCCTCGAAAGTGGCGCAACTCGAAGAGAACTTGCGTTGCTTTGAAGCGGTGCCGCTCTTGACCGATGAAGTGATGACGAAGATTGATGACATCCTTCAAAACAAACCGCAGTTAGTGGTGTATTAAACAAACTACTCAGCTGTTTCTGATGACAACACCAACAATGGCATGAGTGATATATATTGTAATATATCGTTAGTTTTGGCGGGGCGAAACACTGAGCGCATACAAAACCAAAACAAACTATCTTATGAATAAATTTATGGTTGACATCCTTTTGGAAGGATTAGATAACGACACCAGATTAAAGCTTTTGCCGAGAGAGCAAGAGATGATTAAAGAATGGGCAGATGAGGGAACACTTTTAGCCTCTTATATCAAAGCAGACGTTGCGGGCATTTACTTGGTATTGCTGGCAGAAGACAAAGCTGCTGCCGACAAAAAACTGTCTATCCTCCCCTACTATCCATATATGAAAATTGAGTTCCATACTTTGCGCTAAACCTACACCTCCGTTCTAGTCATCGTTGGTGTTATCTACCCATCCGACAAAACGAACCAGCGCAGAAATTTGATTGTTGATGACAGCATGATGCAGCACCACCCCGACTCCACCATGACCAAACGCCAATTCTACTTTTGGTTAGGGCTGTTTGCCTTCGGCACCATCGGCTACACGGTGGTGCAAGACTACTTGCGCCCCGGCTACCGCGGATAGAGCGAGTTGCTGCGCTACTGGCTGGGTGTGGCTCCCAACTACTTTGCAGGCTTGGCCTTACCTTCGTTTTTTGTGGTGATGATTGCACAGTTTCGCACCTCCGCCAAGCAGCCTTTGGTCTCCGCTTGGTGGAACGAGTGGGCGCCCTTCAGCGCTATGCTCGTAGCTTTTGTGGGGCTAACGCTCTGGGAGTTTACACAAACCATCACGGCTCGCGGCCGCTTCGATTGGCACGACATCGGGTGGACTATGGTGGGCACGCTTACTTTTTACGCAGTGTGGCGCGTGGTGAACCGAGCCGCTTAATCGAGTCAGGTTTGTGGCCTAAGGAAGTTAAGGCGCTGTCAATTTAAACACCATGCCTTGTAAGCTGATGCAGTGGAAGCCGTCTTTGCAACCGCCCATCCAAATGGCGTGGCTAATGTCATTGGGCGTGTTTTGCGCAAAATATTTACAGTCTTTCTTGTCGATTTTCACCCACTCCCAATCTTTTTCATTGGCCAATTACGCCTCGGCACTGCACCAGAGCAACAACAGAAGTAGTGTATTTCTCATGGGGCTAATGTCTGACAAATAGCGAACATGAACAACCATACACACAAAAAAACCGAACTCAATGATGCTTTATTGAGTTCGGTTTAACTAAATACAAATATGAAAAAAAGACTTATCGTTTAATGTCGAAACGGTCGAGGTTCATTACTTTGGTCCAAGCGGCTACAAAGTCTTTCACAAATTTGGTTTTCGCATCATCAGCGGCATATACTTCGGCCAATGCTCTCAACTCGGAGTTAGAACCGAAGATGAGGTCGGCACGAGTGGCGGTGTACTTGATTTGACCTGTTTTGCGATCGAAGCCATTAAACACTTCTTTGGTGTCGTCTGTGGCTTTCCACTCGTAGGCCATGTCGAGCAGGCGCACAAAGTATTCATTGGTCAAGGTTTCTTTCTTATCCGACAAGATGCCGTGGTTAGAGTTATTGAAATTAGTATTCAAGGCACGCATCCCTCCCACTAACACCGTCATCTCCGGTGCGGTGAGCGTCAAGAGTTGCGCTTTGTCAATTAAGAGTTGCTCGGTGGCTAGTGTGTATTTTGTTTTGAGGTAGTTTCTAAACCCATCGGCCATTGGCTCCAACAGATTAAACGAAGCGGTGTCGGTTTGCGCTTGCAGAGCGTCCATTCTGCCGGGCATGAACGGTACTTCCAACGTGGTGCCTGCATTCTGAGCCGCCTTTTCGATACCCACTGAACCGGCCAACACTATCAAGTCGGACAATGATATTTTCTTGGTGGTGTTTTTGTCGTTAAACTCCTTTTGGATTTTGCCGAGAGCGGTCAACACTTTGGTGAGTTGAGCAGGGTTGTTCACCTCCCAGTTGCGCTGCGGCAACAAGGCGATGCGTGCGCCATTGGCTCCGCCTCTACGGTCAGAGTGACGATAGGTCGAGGCAGATGCCCAGGCGGTGGTCACCATTTCGCTAATAGATAAGCTGGAGGCAGCAATCTTAGCTTTCAGGGCTTTGATGTCACTGGCTTCCACCACTTTGTGGTTAAGCGCAGGAATAGGGTCTTGCCACAGCAAATCTTCTTTGGGTGCTTCCGGGCCGAGGTAAGTAGATTTTGGGCCCATGTCGCGGTGGGTCAACTTAAACCAAGCTTTGGCAAATGTTTGCTCAAAATATTCAGGGTTGTCCATAAATTTTTTCGACACCGTAGCATAAGCAGGATCAAACTTCAACGACAAATCGGTGGTCAACATCGTTGGCAATTGTTTTTTCTCCGAATCAAATGCATCGGGAATGCTGGCTTTACCATTTTTGGCCACCCATTGGTGAGCACCTGCTGGGCTTTTGGTTAACTCCCACTCGTTGTTGAATAGAATTTTCAAAAAGCTATGTCCCCATTGGGTAGGCGTGGGTGTCCAAGTCACTTCGAGACCAGAGGTGATGGCGTCTTTGCCTTCACCGGTTCCGTAAGTACTTTTCCAACCGAACCCTTGTTCTTCGATTGTAGCAGCTTCCGGCTCTGGGCCTACGTGAGAGGCCGGGCCTTTGCCGTGCGTTTTACCGAAGGAGTGCCCTCCGGCAATCAAGGCTACGGTTTCTTCGTCATTCATACCCATGCGCTTGAAGGTTTCGCGAATGTCTACTGCTGCAGCCACGGGGTCTGGGTTGCCGTTTGGTCCCTCGGGGTTCACGTAAATCAAGCCCATTTGCACAGCAGCCAAAGGGTTTTCCAATTTGCGGCCTTCTGAATAGCGATTATCGTCTAGCCATTTCTTTTCAGAACCCCAATACACATCACTCTCCGGTTCCCACACGTCTGTTCTTCCGCCCGAAAAACCGTAGGTCTTGAACCCCATCGTTTCGAGCGACACATTGCCGGCCAACACCATCAAGTCAGCCCAAGATATTTTACTGCCATATTTTTGTTTGATTGGCCAAAGCAATCTTCTTGCTTTATCTAAGTTGCCGTTGTCGGGCCACGAGTTGAGTGGAGCAAAACGCTGCTGTCCTGCTCTTGAACCTCCACGACCATCGCCCGAGCGATAAGTGCCTGCGCTATGCCAAGCCATACGGATAAACAATGGACCGTAATTACCAAAGTCGGCCGGCCACCAATCTTGCGAGTTGGTCAACACCGCGGCAATATCCTTTTTCAAGGCGAAGTAATCGAGTGTTTGAAATTCTTTGAGGTAATCAAAGTTTTGTCCCATCGGGTTAGTCTTCTCCGAGTTCTGGCGGAGCACCTCGAGGTTCAATTTGTTGGGCCACCAGTCCTTAGCGCTGTTGGCTTTCATAGCGGCATCTCTGCGCTCAGTGGTGGCTGTTTTGGAGGCGGAGCCGTGCCCCATTGGGCATTCGCCTGTCTTTTCCTGGGCATTAGCAGCAACAGAGAAAAAAAGAATAGCGGATAGAAATAATTGTTTCATAATGTTCAAGTTTATGGGTGATTAAAACATGAGTGGTTTACTCTGCAAATGTAGGACTAATTTGTGTATTGAAAAAGAGAATAAAATCTATATTCGCTATTGATGCCTTCAATACAACGCTATGAACTTACAACAACTGGAATACATCGTTGCTCTCGACCAATATAAGAGTTTCAGCCGGGCGGCAGAGACTTGCTACATCACGCAAGCCACACTCAGCACTATGGTCAAAAAGCTCGAAGAAGAGTTAGACACCGTCATTTTCGACCGAAAGACCAATCCCATCCTAACCACAGATTGCGGCAAAACGATTATTGAAGAGGCGAAAAAAGTGTTGTACCACAGAGCTAACTTGAAGCAAATCTCCTCTAACATCAAAGGGAAAATAGAAGGCGAGTTGCGCATTGGCGTGATACCGACCGTGGCAGGCAATCTGCTTCATCGGTTCTTGCCCCAGATGCTCGAGAAATATCCTTTGCTGCAGCTCACTATCCAAGAAATAACGACCAACAACATTGTGCGACTACTCAAAAGCGGTGAACTAAACGTTGGAATTTTGTCTACACCTCTGCCCAAGGCCGAGCTAGAAGAAGAAATTTTATACTACGAAAAACTGATGGTGTATGGCCAAGTGAAACAAAGTAACACCAGATATCTCAGTCCAAAAGACTTGGTGAACGAACACGTGTGGCTGCTGGAGCAAGGCAACTGCCTGACCGACCAAATTATGAATGTGTGTTCACTATCCACCAAACCCCTCAGCGCTAACTTATCGTTCGAACCCAACTCGTTTGATAGTCTGCTTAACATTGTAGACAAACTGAAAGGATTGACCTTAATTCCCGAGCTGTACTATGCCGACCTACCCAAAGACCGCAAGAAAAATGTGAGAGATTTTGAAGCGCCCTATCCGGTCAGAGAGATTAGCTTGGTGTACTATCGCCCATTCGCCAAATCGCGACTAATTCATACCCTTGCCCAAGAGATAAAAACCATCATTGCTCCCCAACTGCAAACCACCCAACTCAAAAACAGTAACATGATGATTGCTAAAATGTAAGTGGCTAGTAACACAACAGACGTTTATAATTTAGTCAATACAGATTATTATTATGATGCCTAATTAGCTTAACTCCAATTACTGAGGACTTATGCTTCAACAATAA
>CANGXE010000114.1 GCA_947457525.1 Bacteroidota bacterium
CTGTTAAATCTCTTCGTTCTTTTTAATTTTCTATCTCTACCACATCTGCTAGTTCGCGCACATCGTCTTTCTCTATACGCAAGTTGTCAATAATAAAATCTTGACGCTGAGGGGTATTTTTGCCCATGTAATATTCCAACAAATGTTTCATCTGCTTATCTTCCACTTCTATCACAGGACTGAGCTTTATGTTATCATTGATAAACTCCCCAAACTCTTCTGGCGAAATCTCGCCCAATCCTTTAAATCGAGTAATCTCTGCTTTAGTGCCTATTTGCTCGATAGCAGCTTGTTTCTCTTCTTCGGTGTAGCAGTAAATAGTCTTCTGCTTATTGCGTACGCGAAACAAAGGTGTTTCTAAAATCTTCACATGGTTATTACGAATTAAATCCGGGAAAAACTGCATGAAGAACGTGAGCAAAAGTAAGCGAATGTGCATACCGTCTACATCGGCATCGGTAGCCACCACGATATTGTTATAGCGCAAATCTTCAATGCTGTCCTCGATATTTAGTGCATGTTGTAAAAGGTTGAACTCTTCGTTCTCGTAGACTATTTTTTTGGTCAAACCAAAACAGTTGAGCGGCTTACCGCGTAAGGAGAAAACGGCTTGCAAATCGGGGTTGCGGCTTTTGGTGATAGAACCGCTGGCAGAGTCCCCCTCGGTGATAAACAAGGTGGTGAGCAAACGATTTTCTTGCTTTAAATCTGTGAGGTGCAATTTGCAATCGCGTAGCTTCTTATTGTGTATGTTGGCTTTCTTAGCACGCTCATTCGCCAGTTTTTTGATGCCGGCTATTTCTTTGCGTTCGCGTTCGCTTTGCAGAATTCGCTTCTGCAAGGCATCGGCAGTTTCGGGATTTTTGTGCAAGTAGTTGTCTAACTTCTCTTTCAAAAACTCCAAAATAAATTGCTTCATGGTTTTCTCTTCGCCATGCAACTTATCCGTGCCGAGTTTGGTTTTGGTCTGCGACTCAAAAACCGGTTCTTGAATACGCACTGACACTGCACCACAAATGGCTTCGCGGATGTCTACGGTATCGTAATCTTTCTTGTAAAAATCACGCACGGTCTTCACGATAGCTTCTTTAAACGCTTGCAAGTGCGTGCCGCCTTGAATGGTGTATTGACCATTCACAAAACTGTAATACTCTTCGCCATATTGATTGGTGTGGCTCAGCGCAATTTCAATGTCATCGCTCACTAAATGAATGATGGGATAACGCAAATTTTCCACGTCTTTTTTGCGCGATAGCAAATCATACAAACCTTTTTGCGACACGTAACGATTGCCGTTGTACACAAAAGTAAGACCCGTGTTCAGATAAGTGTAGTTCTGAATCATCTGCTCTATGTAGTCGTGAACGTAGTGGTAGTTTTTGAAAATTTGTTTGTCGGGAATAAATTCAATGTACGTGCCATTCTGCTCGTCTGTCATTTCTACTTTGTGGTCTTTGGTCAACTTGCCGGCTTCGAACTCCGCAATTTTCTTTTGGCCTTCACGCACCGCGTAAGCTTTGAAATAAACCGAAAGTGCATTCACGGCTTTTGTACCCACACCATTCAAGCCCACCGACTTTTTAAACGCCTTGGAGTCATATTTCGCTCCGGTGTTAATCTGCGACACACAATCCACTAACTTACCTAACGGAATGCCACGACCATAGTCGCGTGCGCTTACTTTTTCTTTCGTCACCGAAATCTCCACTCGCTTGCCGTAGCCCATTTGGTATTCATCAATGCAGTTATCAATCACCTCTTTCAGCAAGATGTAAATACCATCATCCATCGAAGAGCCATCGCCTGTCTTGCCAATATACATACCGGGACGCAAACGGATATGCTCGAGCCAATCGAGCGTCCGAACTTCATCTTCGGTATATTTCGCTTCTATCTGTTGTTTTGCCATAATCCAAAATTAAACCGCTGCCACGCAATGAACTTGCGTAAATTAGTTGCGTGAAAATAAAATGCAAGCGATTGAATAGGTATAGAAGAAATCAACAGTGGGTGTTTGTTGATAAAAATGTAGACGGTTTATGCAGTGTAAATTAGCGCTTTGGGCACTTTTTGCAGTATTTCTCTTTATACTTATAGCTTTTGCAACATTTCGATTTTTTGCCACAACATCCGGTGGCTGCTGGCGGTTGTTTAACCTGCAAGATTGGAAACGGACTTATGGACAAGTTATTCATATAGTTCAAAATTTTACGCCTAAGCTAATATACCAATTTCTTCCATCTGCGGGCATCAAACCCGGACCGGGATAACCTCCAGCTCTGCGTGTAGAGTACGATGTGTTAGCCAAGTTATTTACTCCGCCTCTGAAGTTTAGGTATTTAGTCAAATTTAATGTAGCCGATAAATCCATTACATGATAGCCATTGAGCTTTCCACTTTGTCCATTAGCTGAAGCTTTCTCTGTATTGGAGGCATCTGTGTAAATACCATCCACCCAATTGATTTGATAAGTAACAGAAATAATGCGATAGGTGTAAGTTGCCCCAAAACGATTGGTAAAACGTGGAGCAAATTCTACTCGCTTGTTCTTTAGGTTTGTTTCTTCGAGCTGAGAAGTGGAAGAGTTATAGGTAATCACTTTAAAGTCAGTGTAGCGAGCATCTACATAAGCGCAAGAAGCAAACAAGCTCAAATTTCCTGCTATTTTGTGAATATTAAATGCTTGAAACAAATCTGCTTCGATGTAGCCTTCAAAACCTCTGTGATGTGCTGTGCCTAAATTCTTTTTGAGTTGAAAAGTGGTATTGTCTTCGCGAAGTTGAGTGATAGTTCCAATCTTGTTGGCATAATAGATATAAAATCCATTCACATCAAAATTGAACCACGACCCAATTTTTCCTCTGTATCCTAAGTCTGCATTAAAGCCCGAGCCATCTTTAAGTTTTGCATCTACGCTGTCGGTGGTGGCCGGAGGAGTTAAGTCAGCAAACTGAACCGGGCGATAAGCTTGTGCAAAGTTGCCATAAAAGAAAGTCTTACCCACTACATTGTAATCTATACCGACACTCGACAAAGCAATAAACCTGGTGCGCTGCTGAGGAGTGATTAAATTTTCTGAACCATCTGATTTATAATTCAAGCGCCCTTTACCGGAGTTGTAAAGTATCTCGAAGCGAAGTCCTGTGGTCAAGCGCAATCTGTCTGTGACCTGCAATAAGTTTTCGGCAAACAAAGAAGCATCTTGTGTTTGAAATTGCAAGGAACGCACATAAGTACTGTCCTGCAAGTTTAAGTTGTAATCAGTCCCATTGTCCCCTTTTCCTTGAAAATTTCGCTTAGTGTTTCCGTAAAAATATTTTGCACCAAATGATAATGCGTGTTTTTTATTGAAGGCAGCATATTTGAACAAATGGCGATACTCCAAACCAAAGTTGCGATACGCATCGCGATCGAGCTGACGATTTTGATAAGCCCCGGTGGTTAAATTTAATGTATCCGACAAGTTCGCTGCTTTCACTACTCCGATACTATTTCGCTCACCAATAATTCCGTTGGCTTTGATAGAAAAAGAATGTTGTTCGTTCAATTTCACCTCAAGTGTGATGGCAGGTACTACCCACGGCACATTAAACCAGTTTCGAGAACGTAAACTTTGTTGTGGATTTTGCGTAAACATGGAGTCAGTTAAGCCACCCGGTTGTTGACAGACATAGTTCATGTAACTTGCCTCCGCAGATAAATTGATATTTGGAGTAAATGCGTATTGAAAACTGAGGTAGCCGTTGTGAATATTGTAAGCGTTGTTTTCTCTCCAGCCATTTGCTTTTCTGTACTGGTAAAAACCGTAATATTTAAACTTTTTTATGGTGCCGCCAAGTGAATTGAACGAGCTAAAAAGTCCGTAACTACCCAAGCTATTTCTGGTTTCAACTTCTACCTTTTTTGTTTCCGGTGCTTTGCGCAAAATGTAGTTCATCATGCCACCAAAATGTGGACCGAATTGTATCGAAGATGCACCGCGAATAATATTGATTTTCTCAACAGCCTCTAACGGTGGATTATAGTAGGCCTCGGGGTAACCAAATGGATCGGCAGCAATGTCAAACCCATTTTGTCGCACATTAAACTCCCAACTTCTATTCGGACTTAATCCACGGCAAGACACATTTATCTGAATGCCTGAAGCATCATTTTCCCAAACTGAAATACCTGCAATTTTGCCAAATACCTGACGAGCATTATTAGTGATTACGTTGGCGTTTGTTCGGTCTAAGTGAATAACATCGCTCTTTTTTATGGCGTGAATGATTTCGCCTTCTATTGCAGCAGGTGCACTAATTGTATTTAGGTTTCGAGTTTCTGTAATGATTACATCAATTAGGGAAAGCTTTGTCCGCTTCGTAGTATCTTGTGTCTGAGCGTTTAGTGTTGTTAAAAACAACAGCGCATAAAACATAACTAGTGATTTCTTCATCAAACGACCTATGTGGATTAAATCTAAATAATGACTGCAAATGTATTTCACAAATGCAATTATCAAAATTATTTAGAATAAATCTAAACTGATTTTAATCATATAGATTTTCTTATTTAGATGCTGAGAAAAGCAAAGAGAGCGTTTAGCTTATCTTTCAACTCGGGGCGAGTGATTATCAAATCGAGAAAACCGTTCTCCAATTGAAATTCAGAAGTTTGGAAACCTTCGGGAAGTTTGCGCTTGATGGTGTCTTCGATGACACGTGGCCCGGCAAAACCTATCAATGCGCCCGGTTCAGCAATATTCAAATCGCCAAGCATGGCAAAAGAAGCAGTGACACCACCTGTGGTGGGATTGGTGAGCAAACTGATATAGGGCAATTTTGCTTTAGCCAACTGATTAAGTTTGGCGGAAGTTTTAGCCATTTGCATTAGGGAAAATGCACTCTCCTGCATGCGTGCACCTCCGCTGCGGGAAATGATTAAGAGAGGTGATTTTGTGGCCAAACACAAATCGATAGCGCGAGCTATCTTCTCTCCCATCACACTGCCCATGCTACCACCAATAAATCGAAAATCCATGGCAGCTACTACTAAATGATGATTACTGGACATTCCTTGCGCCACGCGCATTGCTTCGTTTAAACCGGTCTTGGCATTTGCTTCAATAATACGTTTGTCATAAGGTTTGCTGTCAGTAAACCCTAAAAAATCTTTAGGCACTAAACCGGCAAAATGCTCATTGTAAACACCATCATTAAAGAGAATATTGAAATACTCTTCAGCATCAATTTTTTCGTGATAGCCACACTCCGGGCAAACGTGGAAATTCTCTACTAACTTAGCATTAAGCACTGTAGTTTTGCATTCCGGACATTTATACCAAACGCCTTCAGGGGTTTCCATTTTCTCCTCCGTAGACGTTTGCACGCCTTTCTTATCTCTCTTCCACCAAGGAATGTTTGGGTCTGACATAGAATGCGATTAAGCGATTGTTACATCTTTGCTCAAGTAAATATCTTGAATGGCATTCAACAAAGCCGCGCCTTCTTTCATTGGGCGTTGGAAAGCTTTGCGACCACTAATCAAGCCCATACCTCCGGCTCTTTTATTGATGATGGCTGTGGCTACTGCTTCAGCTAAATCTGTTTCGCCAGAAGAAGCTCCGCCCGAGTTGATTAAGCCTACACGCCCCATGTAGCAATTGGCCACTTGGTAGCGCGTCAAATCGATAGGGTGGTCTGTGCTCAATTCCGAATATACTTTTTTATGGGTTTTACCAAAGTTCAAGGCATTGTAACCACCATTGTTTTCCGGCAACTTTTGCTTGATGATGTCGGCTTGAATAGTTACGCCCAAGTGGTTGGCTTGGCCGGTTAAGTCAGCAGAAACATGGTAGTCTTTCTCGGCAGTTTTGAAAGCACTGTTTCTGGTGTAGCACCAAAGTACCGTAGCCATGCCTAGTTCGTGTGCATATTCAAATGCTTTAGCTACTTCAAC
>CANGXE010000115.1 GCA_947457525.1 Bacteroidota bacterium
ATATGAAACATACATCATAGCACTTGCACCAGCCATTAGGTAGAAATTAACCATATTTCTTTCCTTGTGAAAACGAATATTGCCCACATTGACTACCCCAGCTAAGTGTATATCATGCACGTAAGTTCTATAATTATGAAAAAACAATCTATTCATGTTTATAGAATCTGAAGTATTAGAAGCTGCAAGTGCAGTATTATTCCAATAATTAACGGCAGGATTATATCGTCCTGTTAATGCAGCATTGTATTTTATGTTTTGATCTGGCTCCCAATTACGCCCTGTCATCATGAAAAAGTTATACCCAAATCGAATTGACCCTACATACCCTAGTGCTTTACGTACTGTGACACCTGCTCCAAAATTCTGAATGAACCCAACTGGTCTACTAAAAAATGGTTTAACATCACCACTTATAAAAGCCGTTCCGAAATTTACACCTATCTCCCATTGGTCTCTTGGACGAGCAGGAAATAAGTACTGGTTCTGTTTGTAAGATTGTTGTTGTTTTTCGCGTTTGCCTTTCTTTTGATAAACCGCAGAATCCTCATCATAGCTAGGCTGCAATGGAGTTGAAATTTCTTTTCTACGGTAGAAGTTATGCAAAGGGGCTTCCATTTCTCCACCAAAAAATTGTGTTTGGTTTTGACGGTCTTTTGTTCCTTTAGCTACTTTTTTATCGTCAACTTTTCCTGCTTCTTTTTCATCCGTAGCTTGAGCAAACACTAAGGATACATTTGCCAAAAATAAGGTCAAGGTAAATAGCTTTGTAAAATTTTTCATAGTGTACTGTTAAATAAAATGCCCTAAATAGTCTCATCACAGCTTGTTACTAGAGGTGATAAGAGTGAGCAAAATAAACATTTTTCTCAATATATAAACAACTGTGAAAAAAAATGGAGCATTAAAGCCAAAAAACAGCTAAACAGTCCAAAATTCTTGCCCTTTTAACAAGTCGTTGAGTTTGCCTTTACCTTTTGCTCCAATTACCTCCGCTAGTTGTTGAGTAACATCTTGCTCGTAAGTAGAGCGTTCCTCTTGGTATAACACACCAAAAACGCGTGGTAATTCAGGCATGCCGGGTTTATATGCAAAGAAGCGAACTAAAATTTGTGCTTTCATCAAATCATTTTCATCGTGAACCCACAAGTCATCTGTTGAAACATCTTTCAAGCTAACTACCATCGGTTTGTGGCCATCCAATTTGATGCCTAACTCGTCTTCTTGTCCAAATATCAATGGCTGGCCATGCTCCACAAAAATCGCTTTGGCTTTTCTAGTATTTCTAGCGCTTAATTCATCAAAAGCATTGTCATTAAAAATATTGCAATTTTGATAGATCTCTAGCATGGATGTGCCTTTGTGTACATGACTTCGCTCTATCATCTGTTGTAGATGTTTAGCCTCTTTATCCATGGTACGTGCAATGAAAGTAGCATCCGCTCCCAATGCAAGCGCTAGTGGATTAAACGGATGATCCACAGAGCCAAAGGGTGTTGATTTAGTTACTTTATGCAGTTCTGAGGTGGGTGAATACTGTCCTTTCGTTAATCCATAAATTTGATTGTTGAACAACAACACATTTATGTCAGGGTTTCTGCGCAACAAGTGAATAAAATGATTGCCGCCAATAGACAAACTATCACCATCACCCGTCACCATCCAAACACTCAACTCCGGTCGAGCAACTTTTAATCCAGTAGCAATAGCTGCGCCTCTACCATGAATAGAATGCATACCATAAGTATTCATATAATAAGGAAAACGAGATGAGCAACCAATGCCTGAAATGAAAACAATATTCTCTCTAGGAATTTTGAATTTTGGAATGACGGTTTGCACTTGCTTGAGAATAGCAAAATCGCCACAACTCGGACACCACCGAACATCTTGATCAGTTTCTAAATCTTTAGCCGTATAACTCATTGTATCAATCATAGCTTAGTGTAAATTTTTGACTTGTTGAACAATATCGTACTGCGTAAAAGGCAATCCTTGAACCTTCGTATAGCTGATGGCATCAATTAAAAACTGTTCGCGAATGAGCTTCACCAATTGTCCATTATTTTTTTCAGGGACAATCACTTTTTTGAACTTTCGGAGCAGTTGCTCTGTGTTCTTTGGCATTGGATTAATGTAACGCAAATGTGCCTGCGCTACTTTAAAACCATCCGCGCGCAATTGTTTCACCGCAGAGCGAATAGCGCCATAAGAGGAGCCCCAACCCAATAGTAAAATATCATCGTTTTCATCTCCAAATTCTAAAGCTATCTCAGGAATATCTTCTTCAATTTTTTTCACCTTAGCAGCACGAATTTTCACCATTTTTTCGTGGTTGGCGGGGTCGTAAGAAATGTTCCCCGTCAGGTCTTCTTTCTCAATGCCGCCAATGCGATGCTCCAAACCTGCCGTGCCGGGAATAGCCCAGTTTCTCACCAAATTTTCATCGCGCTGATAGGGATAAAAAGGCGTCTCTTTTTTTTCAGCAAATTTCACATTGATAGTAGGTAAGTTCTCTTCTGAAGGAAATTGCCAAGGCTCACTGCCGTTGGCGATGTAACCATCACTCAAAAAGATGACCGGAGTCATGTGCTGTAAAGCAATTCTGCAAGCTTCGAAAACAGTGTCAAAACAATCGCTGGGCGACTTTGCTGCTAGCACAGGCAAAGGTGCTTCACCGTGGCGGCCGTACATGGCTATCAATAAATCTGATTGCTCAGTTTTGGTAGGCATTCCCGTAGAAGGCCCAGCTCGTTGCACATCGATTACAACCAACGGCAATTCTAAGGAAACTGCCAATGAAATAGCTTCGCTTTTCAACGCTAAACCAGGTCCCGAAGTACCGGTTACACCAAGTGCTCCACCAAAGCTTGCACCAATCGCAGAGCAGACCGCTGCAATCTCATCTTCGGCTTGAAAAGTTTTCACGCCAAAATGTTTTTGCTTGGATAAATCGTGCAAAATATCTGATGCGGGTGTGATGGGATAAGAACCGTAAAATAAACTCAAGCCTGACTTCACAGAAGCGGCCACTAAGCCCAACGCTGTGGCTTGATTGCCCATCATATTGCGATACTGACCCTGCGCTAATTTTGCCGGGGCTACTTCGTAGCGTTCGGTCATTGATTCGGTCGTTTCACCAAAAGCATACCCGGCTTTTAGTGTAGCAATATTTGCATTCAACAACAATTCATCTTTTGCAAATCGTTCAGTGATGTAAGAAATTGTACTGGTGAGGTCGCGATGATACAACCAATATACGAAGCCTAACACAAACATGTTTTTTGAGCGGTCAATTGATTTGCCAGTGAGACCGGATTCCTTTAAGCATTCGTGTGTAAGCTTAGAAAAATCGAATATTTTAAGAGAATAATTACTGAGGCTTCCGTCCGTAAGAGGATTTTGTTCGGCAGCTACTTTCGCCAACTTCATGTTCTTCGAATCAAACCCTGATACATCAACGATGATTAATCCGTTGGGTTTTAAATAACGTGAATTTAGTTTGAGTGCAGCCACATTCATGGCCACTAAAACATCACAGAAATCGCCCGGAGTGTCAATCTCGGTAGAACCAAAATGCAACTGAAATCCGGAAACTCCGGCAAGTGTACCGGCCGGGGCACGTATCTCTGCCGGAAAATCAGGAAATGTAGCAATGTCATTGCCAAATAATGCAGAGTTATTGGTAAATTGGTTGCCCGTAAGTTGCATGCCATCACCACTATCTCCTGCAAACTTTATAACTACATGGTCTTTAATTTCTGTTTTCATAATGCTAAAAAATACGTCTAGTTGCCCTTTCGCAACAGATGGACAAATGTAAGGTTCATTCTCAAACTAAAAGAATGAATTTAAGCAGTTCGGAAAAAAGGAATATCAGTTATAATTAGTAAGCACGTTCGCTTTTGCCTTCCATGTAGTTGATAAACGCACGATTAGCTACTCTATTACCACCCGGAGTTGGGTACTCACCTGTAAAATACCAATCGCCAAGATTTTGAGGACATGCTTTGTGCAAACTATCAATAGTTTGGTAAATCACTTCTACCTCTGCATTGATGGTTGTTGGACGAACTATCTGAGAAATTTTGGCTGACACTTCTTCGTAAGTAAATAATCCATACAACTCTTTTACATGATTTTCAATTCCACCCACCGGTTTTCCATCATCACGTTTACACTTTTCGTAAACTTCGGTCAACTTATCCGTTTGGTTAGTGTCTTTCAACAATTGTATCAATGCGCGGAAAGCGATGAAATCATACATACGGCTCATGTCAATGCCATAACAATCCGGATAGCGAATTTGAGGAGCTGACGAAACAATAATAATTTTCTTCGGACCAAGTCTGTCGAGAATAGCCAAAATACTACGCTCCAAAGTCGTGCCTCGAACAATAGAATCATCAATCACTACCAAAGTGTCTATATCACGCTTCACAGAACCATACGTGATGTCATAAACATGGCTCACCATTTCGTTTCGCGAAGAATCGTCAGTGATAAATGTTCGTGCTTTCACATCTTTCACTGCAATTTTCTCCCAACGAACACGCAAACTCAAAATACGCAACACTTCCTCATCAGTCAACCGATTGGCTGTGATAATTTGGTCCTTTTTATATTGATTTAAGTGGTCTTCCACGCCTTTCATCAATCCATAGAAAGCTACTTCGGCCGTGTTTGGAATAAAAGAGAAAACCGTGTTTTCGTAATCGTAATTTACCGCTTTTAGGACTTGTTCAGTTAAATAATCACCCAAGTTTTTACGCTCATTGTAAATTTCTTTGTCAGTACCGCGACTGAAATAAATTCGCTCAAAACTGCACGATTTTTTCTCTCCGGGGTCGCGTACCAAATCATGCTTCACTCGACCATCTTTTTTTATCACGATGGCATGGCCTGGCAAAACTTCGTGAATGGTTTCAAAAGGCACGTTAAATGTTGTTTGAATAGCAGGGCGTTCACTAGCCACTACTACTAGTTCATCATCTTGATAATAATAAGCCGGACGAATACCATTCGGATCGCGAAGCACAAACGCATCACCATGACCAAATACTCCCGCCATGGCATACCCTCCATCAAAATCCTTAGCAGCGCGCGATAAAATTCTTCTTACACTCAATTCTTTAATAATATAATCTGTAATCTCTTTGTTACTGTGACCTCTGTCTTTATAGCGGTCAAAAATGGTTTGTACTTCATCATCCAAAAAGTGGCCGATTTTCTCCATTACTGTGATGGTATCGCTCATCTCCACGGGGTGTTGACCAAGTTGTATGAGTAATTTGAATTGGTCGTCAACATTGGTCATGTTGAAGTTGCCGGCCAAAGCTAAATTTCTTGTCATCCAATTATTTTCGCGAATAAACGGATGACAGTAACTATCAGAGTTTCTGCCGTAAGTGCCATAACGCAAATGACCTAATAGTACCTCGCCAATGAACGGATTTTTCTCTTTAAACCACTTTGCTTCCTCTTGTGGACTAGGTAGTGGAGCGCGGTCTTTGGGAAAAGTAGAAAATATCTGGTGAAAAACATCTACAATAGGTTGCTGGTTGATACTGCGCACTCGGTTGATAAAGTGACTTCCCGGCTCCGGGTCTAGTTTGATAACAGCCGCACCGGCACCATCTTGCCCACGGTTATGTTGCTTTTCCATCAACAAGTAGAGCTTGTTTAGGGCATAGGCTACCGTTTGGTATTTTTCTACATAGTAGTCAAGAGGTTTGAGTAGGCGGATTAAGGCAATCCCGCACTCGTGTTTTATGGCATCGCTCATAAGGGTGAGCAAATGTAATGGAATCAAATTCAACTAAAAATAATGTTGACCAAAGATTTAAAACTTGGTGCATAACTTTAATCACTGGTTAA
>CANGXE010000116.1 GCA_947457525.1 Bacteroidota bacterium
ATAGCGCGCCATCCATGAAACGGCCGTTGTCAAAAAAACTTTAACATGAAAAACAGCTGATGCATTTTTAAATTCATGAGCGGTGAGTTCAATGTCGTGGCCAAATTTTCGGATAGCCAATTCAAATCGGCTCAACCATTTAGCGGAAGCCATTCGTTGTAAAAAAAGATTGGCTTTATGGGGTAAAACAAAAATCATGGTGCCCATAAACACACATAGCGAAAGCAAAAGTGCATAGCCCCACCAAGCCTTGTTGCCCAAGGTGCGCACTGCTTGCATAATCGGCTGTCCGTTCAAATCAGCACACTCACCACTCACATTGAGCATGGACGAACCAAACCACAAATACAATAAAGAAAAAATTACTACAAAGCACAAATCGTCATAGAATTTGGCGAGTAGAATATAAGCTGTGCTTTTACCTGCACTAATTTTTTGCCGATGAAAAGCCATAAGCGCAAGAGCCATGCCACCTGTGGTGGCTGGGGTAGCAGCAGTGCCATATTCCCATAGCAGAACCAGTTCTGTTGATTGTCGCCAAGTCATTTTTCCTTTGGTGAGCAACCGAATGCGATAAATGTATGCACCATCGCGAAATAAAACGGTAATGGCGGCTAACACCAATCCAATCATAAGCTGACTACTCCAAGTAATCTGCCGAAGCGCTTCAGCATTAAAGTTTTTTGCAATCAAATAGCCGGATACCAAAACACTAAGCGCCAAAGCCCAGTAAAGGTGAAGATGATTGAAAGGAATTTTTTCGGAGGTTTGACTCACGAAATGAAAATACAATTCTGCGAGAAAATGAAAGATTAATTTTCTTCTTCCATTACAATTTCTTCAACAGGACCATCCGTTTTTTCAATCCAGAAATTATTGTAGCCTTCGCCAATAGTGATTTTTACTTTTTGCTCTTGAATTAGTTCAAGAATGCAAAGAAAAACGAAGATGGCATGTACGCGGTTTTCTACGCCTTCGAATGCTTCAACAAAACTTGTTTTTTTGCCCACACGTAGGCGTTCGGTGAGTAACATTTTTTCACCCGAAATGGTGTAAGGTGGATTTTCTACAGTGTGAACGACTTTCGTTTTTTCTTTAGCGATGCGGTCAAGTACCGTTTGAAACGCTTTGAGCAAACGAAACATCGTTAAGTTTTGCATCTCAAATTCAGTTTCAAACAAAGTTGCAATTTCTTTCGTTTCACTGAGTGCATTACCGCGCTTGTTAATGCTTTGGCGATCTTCTTCGAGCAAGCGTAGCGACTCGGTAGCTTCTTTATATTTTTTGTATTCAATCAAACGATTGACTAATTCCTCGCGCGGGTCAATTTCTTTGCCGGTTTGTGGGTCGAGCTCTTTGCGCGGCAAAAGCATTTTTGCTTTAATTCGCATCAAGGTAGCCGCTACCAATATAAATTCGCTCGCCACCTCGATGTTGAGCGTTTCCATTTGGTGAATAAACTTTAAGAAATCTTGTGTGAGCGCTGAAATTGGAATATCATAAATATCTAATTCATCGCGCTCGATAAAAAACAGCAAAAGGTCGAACGGTCCTTCAAACTGCGGTAGCTTTATTTCGTAAGTTTCTTGTTGCATGGTGTGCTAATCTGAGCAGGCGAAAATAATTGATTTGATAATTAATTAGCCATTTCACTCATGAACTTGATGCGCGCCAATTGTAAATCTTCTATCTCGATATCATCATCTTTAAATTCATCGGCAGCGGCATCGAGCGACTCGGTTTCGCTGTTTTTGAAATATTCAAAGATATACTCTATCAACTCTTCGTCAATGATAGAATTGAGGTAGTAGTCAATATTTACTTTTGTGCCACTATTGACGATGCTCTCAATTTCATTGATTAATTCACCGCGTTTCATGCCTAATGTTTTGGCTATTTCATCAATAGAAATCCGTTTATCGATAGCTTGAATAATCTTGATTTTGTCGGTGCCTTTGTTGGCTACGCTCTTCAATACAAAATCAGTTGGGCGGTCAATTTCATTTTCTTCTACGTAGTCAGCTATAAGCTTTAAGAATTCTTTGCCGTAGCGATCTACTTTGCCTTTACTAACACCTGTAATTTCAGTTAGCTCATGTACTGCAATCGGATATTTACTTGCCATTTCTTCCAATGAAACATCTTGGAAAATAACATAGGGCGGCAGGCTGTGCGCTTTACCCACGCTTCTGCGCAAGTCTTTCAGCATTTCGAGTAACTGAGGGTCGAGCACAGCGCGCGAACCGCCTCCATCTTCTACGACCACGTCTGTGCCATCATCTTCAAAGTTGTGGTTGATAGCTATGTTGATTGGTGTTGGTTTTTTGATAAAATCTGCGGAGGTTTTGGTCAATTGCAAAATACCATATTGCTCGATGTCTTTGTTCAATAAGCCCACCATCATAGCGTTGCGGATTACCGAGTTCCAATAGTGTTCTTCTTTGTCGGCTCCTTTGCCAAACAATGCCAACTTTTCGTATTTGAAGTCGGTCAACTCTTTCACTTTTTTACCCATGATTATTTTAACCACATAAGGTAAATCATGTTTTTCTTTTACAGATTTCACCACCTCTAGCGCTAACTTTGTGTCGGCAGTTGCGTCTACTTTTTCTTTTGGATGGCGGCAGTTGTCGCACATACAGTTGCAAGCGTCTTTGTTGTACTCTTCTCCGAAATAATGAAGAATAAACTTTCTGCGACACTCAGCACTTTCAATGTAGGCCACACTTTCATTAATCAATTGAATGTTGCGTTCACGTTCAGCCACAGTTTTGTCGCGTAGCAATTTCTCTAGCTTAGCAATGTCTTTATAAGAGAAATAAGTCACACAATCACCCTCCATGCCATCGCGCCCCGCACGACCGGTTTCTTGATAATAGTTTTCTAGTGACTTCGGAATGTCATAGTGAATAACGAAACGAATATCCGGCTTGTCAATACCCATACCAAAGGCGATGGTCGCCACAATAACATCTAACTCTTCCATCAAGAATGCATCTTGCGTTTGGGTGCGTACTTTCCCATCTAGTCCGGCATGATAAGCCCCGGCTTTGATGCCATTGGCGCGCAACATTTGCGACAACTCATCAGCTGTTTTTCGGTTAATCACGTAAACAATACCGCTTTTGCCCGGGCGTTGTTTGATAAACTGCACCATGTTTTTAATCGCCAATTGAGGTGATTTCTTTGGGCGAATCTCATAGTATAAGTTTGGTCGGTTGAACGATGAAATGTAAATGTTCGGTTTGCGAAGAATTAATGTCTTCACAATGTCGCTTTGTACTTTTGGGGTTGCTGTAGCTGTTAAGGCAATAATTGGAAATTTCTGATCGAGCGCTTCGATGATTTCGCGTATTCTGCGGTACTCTGGCCTAAAATCGTGTCCCCACTCAGAGATACAGTGCGCTTCGTCAACAGCAATGAAACTGATTTTTACTTCTTTAAATAAATCAACGGTGTCTTGTTTGGTGAGGGTTTCGGGGGCAACATACAGCATTTTAGTGGTCCCGCTCTTGATGTCTTTGATTACCACATTGCGTTCGGTGCGGGTCAAAGAAGAGTTGAGAAAGTGAGCAATACTGTCATTGGCAGAGTAGTTGCGTACTAAATCCACTTGGTTTTTCATTAGCGCAATTAGTGGAGATATAATGATGGCCACTCCTTCGCTCATGATGGCGGGTAGTTGATAGCACAATGACTTGCCACCACCCGTGGGCATAATCACAAATGTGTCTTTGCCGGCCAAAAGCGATTTGATGATTTTTTCTTGGTTTCCTTTAAACTTGTTGAAACCAAAGTATTCTTGTAATGCTTCGGAAAGTTCCATTGCTGCAACTGCCATAATTTTCAATTTTATTAACTAATTAAGATACAACCTCTTTTTAACGTTTCAATTTAATGCTTTTTTCTAAAAAGGGAGCCGAATATATCCACAAGTTTTCGAAGCAATAGCTACTTTATAATATTATAACACAACTATATGTGCATTAAAAACTACAACTCTTTGAATGGCGATTTGAATAATTAATTTTGCACCTTTTCACATACATAAATTATACGAAATGAGCAACGTATATGTTGCCATAATGGCAGGAGGAATTGGTAGTAGATTTTGGCCTAAAAGTCGTACTGCAAAACCGAAACAATTTTTGGACATTTTAAATATCGGCAAAACGCTAATACAGCTCACCTACGAACGTTTTTTGCCACTTATTCCTAAAGAAAACATTTTTATAGTTACCAGTGACGATTATGAAAAATTGGTGAAAGAGCAGTTACCCGACTTGAAGCAAGAGCAAATATTGATGGAGCCGGTGCGGAGAAATACTGCGCCTTGCATAGCCTACGTTTGCGATAAGATTTATGCGCAAAACCATAATGCCACGGTGGTTGTGTCACCAAGCGATCATATTATTTTACAAGAAGAAAAATTCTTGAAAGTGATAGAGCGCTGCATTGCTTTTGTTGAGAACAATGACGAATTGGTGACGATAGGCATTAAACCGAGCAAACCGGCCACCGGCTATGGTTACATTCAATATCATGAAGAAGCAACAGCGGACAATTTTCATCGCGTGAAAACCTTTACCGAAAAACCATCTTTAGAAATAGCGAAAACATTTTTGAAGAGTGGAGACTTTTTGTGGAATTCCGGGATGTTCGTTTGGAAAGCTAAAACGTTTTTAGATACTGTGCAGAAATATTTGCCTGAAATAGCCGAAGCTTTTCGTGATGGCGCAAAACATTATGATCAACCTAGTGAAAAAGCATTTATAAAAGAAGCCTACTCACAGTGTACGAATATTTCGATTGATTATGGTGTGATGGAAAAAGCAAATAATGTGTACACTATTCCTGCACAGTTTGGGTGGAGCGATATTGGCACTTGGGATAGTTTATATGAAGTGTATGAACACGACTACTTAGGGAATGCAGTGAGCGGAAAAAACGTAAAAATCTATGATGCCGCCCACAACATGATAATGGTAGATGATAAAAAATTGGTCGTCATTCAAGGTTTAGACGGTTATTGTGTAATTGACAGCGAAGACGTGTTGCTGATTTGTCAAAAAGAAAAAGAACAAGAGATCAAACAAATCACTGTTGACTTAAAGGTGGCTGATTTAGATCGCTATTTATAATAGCGACAGCCTTTCATTTGGTTATATTCTTTTTTATTTTAATGTTTAACCGCTATGAATTTGCCGCTTAATCTTCATTCTAAGTTACCTAATGTAGGCACCACTATTTTCACGGTGATGAGTGCTTTAGCTAAGGAACACAACGCGATAAATCTTTCACAAGGTTTTCCCGATTTTAATCCGCATCCTGATTTGCTGTCAGCAATGGATAAAGCCATGCGAAGTTCGTTTAATCAATATGCGCCTATGGCCGGCTATCTGAGTTTACGTGAAAAAGTTGCGCAGAAAGTAGATGCGTTTTACGGTGCAACCGTCCATCCCGAGTCTGAAATCACTATTACAGCCGGAGGCACGCAAGGCATCTTTACTGCAATACTTTCTGTCATCCGGGAAAACGATGAAGTCATCATTTTCGCACCGGCTTATGATAGCTACGCACCTGCCATTGAACTGGCGGGCGGCAAACCGGTTTGGTTTGATTTGGAGGCACCGGAGTATAAAATCAATTGGCAGCACGTGCAGCGGCTCATCAATCAACGCACTCGTTTGATTATTATCAATACACCACACAATCCAACAGGCACTGTGTTGCGCGAGGAGGACATGCAACAGTTGGAAAAATTAACCAAAGGCACAGACATTCTTATCATCAGTGATGAAGTGTATGAACACATTGTTTTTGATGGAAAAAAACACCAAAGTGTGTTGCGCTATCCAAAGTTAGCAGAGAG
>CANGXE010000117.1 GCA_947457525.1 Bacteroidota bacterium
AAATGTAAAAGAATTAGAAGCCCAAAAAATATGTTCAAGATATGAAGGTTTTGGTTCACAATTTTTGCCTCCACCATATAATTGTTCAATACAATAACAGCAGTTGTATGTTTGAAATGTATACAAATTAAAATTAATAATAATATTTTCACCTGTGTGTTCTTGTTATCACCAACACAGTAGTTTGTTGCAGGTGACAACACCAGCAACGGCTAATGTAATCAACCAGCGGAAAGCTAAAAATCGTGAGGATTACTAATGTGGAATACTGGTAAATACTAATTAACTTTTTTCTTGTAATAAGTGGTAGTTTCTTAACTATCATACAAGTTTTATTTAGTTATGGTAAGTATGTAATACCAAAGAACTCCAAGGCAAATTGGCTGAATTACAAGTGCTAATAATCCTAAATAATCAGATATAGTTTGGCGAAAGTTACTATGTATTATTGATATTATTAAATTGTATGTAATCATGGAGACAATTGCAAACAATGAGTACGACAGAAAATATTTCCAATTAAACAAATACCAAATGTAAAAACCCAAACATGTTGCAGCAAGACCGTACAATGAGTCTAGAAAGGAAAGCATAGACATATTTACATTCTGTGCATAGGGTGCACTTTTGATTAATCTTCCTAATGCACTATGTGCGAAAAAGTTAAAAACAAGAAGAACGTAGAACGTAAAGTTAAAAGTCAAAAAAAAATCTTTCATATTGAGTGAGTTTAAGATTAGTGAATGTGTTTAATTCCCTTTGTTCGGGATTTGTTATCACAAACAATATAATGTTAGGATTTCCAATCCGCCTATCCCAAAAATAACATTCCCCGCTTGCTTCACAACCGTTCGTGGATGCCATAAAACAAAAACCCCGCAGAGATGCTCTGCGGGGCGAAGCGATAAGCGATAGTGGTTTTAAGGCGTAGGCGGCTCGTCTCCTGAGCGAGGACTGTCGTCTACCTCAAAACCCCAAGCACCTAGCGCTTTAGGGTTGGTTTTGTTGTCGGCCAAAGCTTTGTCGCGCACTTTGGTGACAAGATACTCGCAGGTGTTTGGTGTGTTCACGCCCTGCCCTTTTGCTCGACCAAAAGCCAAGTCGCGCGCTCGCGTCTTTTCTTCGGCCCGGCGCTCATAGTCTCCTTTTTCTTTGTTGGCTTTGTGTGCCTCTTCGCGAAGGTCTTTGAGCTGTTGCAGTTCGGTCGCGTTAAGCATGCCGTTTGGCGGCAGCTTATCTTCCTGCGCAATAATTCGGTCGATGAGTATCAAATACTCATCTGCATTTTGGGGGATAACCACCCTAACTTTGTTGTTTGCCATAATTTTATGGGGTTTTGGTGAAAAAAACACGCCAAAACGGGCAAAAACGACCTAAAACGCATAGAAACACTGCCCGAAGAATGGTTTTTCATGCTCGGAAAATGATTTTCGGAGCATGGATTTTGATTTTTGGAGCAAGAAAAATGACTTTTTAAGGAAGAAATATGGTTGTCGAAGCAAAGAAAATGGTTCTTGATGCTTGGGGAGGCATCATCCGAGCAAGGAAAATGGTTTTTGATGCTTGGGGAGCCATCGTCTGAGCAGGGAAAATGTTTATCGAAGCAAGAAGTGTGAAAACCGAAGGAAGAAAAATGAAAATCGGAGCAGGCTGCCGAAAAGTTGAACCGCAGGATAGAGCGGTGGGCAGCCAGCGCAGAGGTGATGTTTACAAGAGGGCTATTGAAGTAGGTGATCATACCAAATAGTTCGTGTACACAAGTATAATGCGTTTTTAAAAAATATACAAGAGGGCTTAGGTTTGGGCAGGCGGTTTATTTCGATAGTTACAAATGCTTCCATTCAAAAAATGATTAACTATATTGGATGTCTATTCACCAAAGACAATAACCACAAAAAATGCTAGGACTACGTTTATTCTTTATTAAAAAAATGCTCAGGCGCGTTAAAGACAATGCAGATTATAAAAACATACCGCGGGCCAGGAAAGGCTTCGAGCACTATGTGGCCAGGTTCAACCAACCGCTCAAAGGTTTTACTTACGCGCCTTTTGAAGCCGCGGGCATCACCGGTGAATGGATAACGCCCGATGGCGCTAACGACAAACAAGTGTTGCTTTATTTCCACGGGGGCGGCTACGCCACGGGTTCGCACCTTACTCATCGTTCATTGGTGTCGCAAATTGTAAAATCATCCGGCACCAAGGCGCTGGTGATTGATTATCGCTTAGCTCCCGAACATAAATATCCGGCCCCCATCGAAGATGCCGCAAAGGTGTATGAATGGTTGTTGCAAAATCAGTATGCCCCATCGCAGATAGCCTTTGGTGGCGATAGCGCTGGCGGTGGAGTTACCTTCGGCACCTTGCTTTATCTGCGCGATCAAAATATTCCCCTGCCTAAATGCGCCATTGGCCTATCGCCTTGGTTGGACATGACCCAAAGTGGCCATTCGCACACCAACAGACGTCAAATTGAACCCATGCTCACCGTTGAAGCGCTTCCCCTTTGGATAGAAAACTACATAGGCGATGCTGACCCCAAGTCACCCTACTGCTCTCCTATTTTTCATTCCCTCAGCGGTCTTCCGCCTGTCTACATTCAAGTGGGAGACGAAGAAGTGTTGCTCGATGACTCGGTGCTCTTTGCCGCAAAAGCCAAAGAAGATGGCGTAGCAGTTCAATTGGATATTTTTGATAATCACTTCCATGTGTTTAATGGATTTTGGAAAGTGTTGCCCAAAGCCCGAGAAGCCAACAAAAAACTTGGCGAATACATCAAAGCGCAACTAAACAGAGCGTAATCAGCCAATAG
This sequence comes from Bacteroidota bacterium, assembly GCA_947457525.1. Classification (GTDB taxonomy): domain Bacteria; phylum Bacteroidota; class Bacteroidia; order Chitinophagales; family LD1; genus Bog-950. The sequence goes on from CANGXE010000117.1 coordinate 2,813, forward strand.
CAGCGCCACTAAACACCGCAATTACACCACCAAAATCCCTCGTGCTTACATGCAGGGATTTTTTATTTTCGCTCTCCCAAACACAAACAGATTTATGAGCCAACATTTGAGCGAGCAAGAAATAGTCAGAAGAGAAAAACTAGAGCAACTAAAAAACCTGGGCATTGACCCTTACCCTGCGCCACTTTACGAAGTAAACTGCAACAGCAAAGAAATTTTAGAGAACTATAATGATGAGCAAAAAAACTTTGCCAATGTATCTATAGCCGGTCGCTTGATGGCGATGCGCTTGATGGGCAAGGCAGCCTTTGTGGTGTTGGAAGATCAACACGGTCGCATCCAACTTTATGTGGGCCGCGATGCCATTGCTCCGGGCGAAGACAAAACTTACTTCGATGAGTTTTTCAAAAAGCTATTAGACATTGGCGATTTCATTGGCGCAAAAGGTTATGTATTCAAAACAAAAACCGGAGAAACATCTATTCACGTGTCTTCGCTTACTTTGCTCAGCAAAGCGTTGCGACCATTGCCGATTGTCAAAGAAACTAAAGACGAAGAAGGCAATGTAACTATTCATGATGCATTCACCGACCCTGAGTTGCGCTATCGTCAGCGCTATGTTGACTTGGTGGTGAACTCACACGTGAGAGACACCTTTATCAAAAGAACTAAACTCGTAAAAACTATTCGCGATTACTTAGATAGTCACGGAGCTTTAGAAGTAGACACACCGGTGCTGCAAAACATACCGGGTGGAGCTGCTGCTCGTCCATTTGCTACGCACCACAATGCCTTGGATGTTCCTTTCTATTTGCGTATCGCAAATGAATTGTATCTAAAAAGATTAATCGTTGGAGGATTTGATTTCGTATATGAGTTTAGCCGCAACTTCCGCAACGAAGGCATGGACAGAACACACAATCCCGAGTTCACCGTGCTTGAGTTTTATGTGGCTTACAAAGATTATTTCTGGATGATGGATTTCACCGAAGTGCTCTTAGAAAAAATTGCGCTCGAACTTCACGGCACCACGGAAGTAACCGTTGGTGATAAAATGATTAACTTCAAAGCACCATTCCCTCGCGTTCCCATCTATGACGCTATTCAACAATTCACGGGTTTCGACATCAGTAACATGAACGAAGCGGAGTTGCTTGACGTATGTAAAAAATTACACATAGAAACCACTCCCGCCATGGGCAAAGGAAAACTGGTGGACGAAATCTTTGGCGCAAAATGCGAAGGCAATTTCATTCAACCTACGTTCATCATTGACTATCCCGTTGAACTTAGTCCATTGACGAAAAAACACCGCAGCAAACCCGGATTGGTGGAGCGTTTTGAGTTGATGATAAACGGTAAAGAAATAGCTAATGCTTACACCGAGCTAAACGACCCAATTGATCAACGCGCACGTTTTGAAGAACAAGTAAAACTAATGGAGCGTGGTGATGACGAAGCCATGTTTATTGACCACGATTTCTTACGAGCGCTAGAATATGGTATGCCGCCAACATCCGGCATCGGCATTGGCATCGACCGCTTAGTGATGCTCATGACCAACCAACCGAGCATTCAAGAAGTTCTCTTCTTCCCTCAAATGAGGCCAGAAAAACCTGAATAGGTTTTCTAGACGAATTCATGAACTCATATAAAAATCAATTAGAGTGGTGAATAAATGAGACCAGAGAAATCAGAATAAATTTTCAAACTGTATCTTACTGAAAAAAGCAAGCACATACTTTGACGCTTGCTTTTTTCGTTTATGCTATATCAGGAAAACATTAAATTGCGAACACAAAAAAACATCTATCAAAAAATGAAAAAAATCCTCATACTATTATTTGCTGTTATAGCCTTCGAATATATCAATGCACAAGGAAATAAAATCTATGATCAAAAATGGTGGGACGCACTAGACCCTAAAACCAAAGACTCTTTAAACAAAGATTTGTTCATCAAATTTGAAGAAGCAAAAAAAGCAGCAGCCAATGCATATGAAGAAAACGCCAAAGCAGTCCTGAGTGCCGCTGTTGCCGATGCTAAAAACACAAAAGCGATAACGTTCAATAATTTCCCAAAAACGCAATTGAGTGATGACTTAAAGAAATTGACTTCGCTCGAATCATTTACTTGTTATAAATGTACACAACTTGATTTGCACATTTTATTCAACCAGCTCGCCACCTTGCCAAACCTCAAAGATGTTTCACTAGAAGGAGGCAATCAAAAAACTTTACCCAACAGCATTCGTTTGCTGAAACAAGTTTCTTCGCTAAATCTAAAAGACAATAACTTCGTTACCCTACCCGACTCATTCGTAGCTTTAAAAAATCTTCGCGCACTCAACCTCGAACACAATGCATACTTGTATGACGATGATGTTTACGAAAGAATAAAATCACTAAACATAGAGGAACTTAATTTTTCTAACGCTGGTTTGTTTGAGATAAATAATAAAATTGGCGAAGTCCGCAGTTTGAAATCTGTAAACTTTTCAGCGAATGATATTCGTACGTTGCCAAGCAGTTTTAGTCAACTACAAAAACTCGAAACATTACAACTTAATAGAAACATTAACATTGATGTAGCAGCCGTTGTTGCTGAACTTATAAAATTACCATCCCTTAAAGCATTACAACTTAACGAATGTGATATCACCGCTCTTCCTGTTGATATTGGCAAGTTGACTGCTTTACAAAAATTGTATCTTAAAGGTAACCGATTGACAGCACTACCCATCTCATTCAGCAGCCTTCAAAACTTAACAGACTTAGATTTAAGCTATTTCGAAATGGGTTCACGCATGAATAAAATCACTGACCTCGGACCGGCTTTCGGCAGTCTATCCAAACTTCAATACTTAAACCTAGCCGGAAATCAACTTTCACAAGTGCCGCCTAGTTTCAGTAACTTAACATCATTAACCACACTTAATCTAAATCTCAATAAATTTACCGCCTTCCCTGTAGAA
>CANGXE010000118.1 GCA_947457525.1 Bacteroidota bacterium
TATGCCATGCTAGATGAAGCCACCGACAAAATCATTGAGCATTTTAAAGCGGGCAAATTGTAAATTTGTGCCATGAGTATGATAAAGATTAAACCGGCATTGAGTAAAGGCACGCGCGATTTCCTTCCCGTGGAAGTGGCGAAGCGACAATATATTTTCGATACTATAAAAAATGTGTTTCGGAAATATGGCTTCGAGCCGATTGAAACCCCGGCCATTGAGCGGTTGGAAACCCTGACGGGGAAATATGGTGAAGAGGGTGATAAGTTGTTGTTTAAGATTTTGAATAGTGGAGATTATCTGACCGATGTTCGTCAATTGAATAATACGAATCTAGACCCCAAAGAAGTGACGCCACTGATTGCAGAAAAAGGCTTGCGCTATGACCTGACGGTGCCTTTGGCGCGCTATGTGGTGCAACACCAAGATAAGTTGACGTTTCCGTTTAAGCGCTACCACATCGGGCCGGTGTGGCGCGCAGACCGTCCGCAGAAAGGGCGCTATCAAGAGTTTTATCAATGCGATGCGGATGTGATTGGGAGTAGTTCGGTGTTTAGCGAAGCGGAGTTATTGTGTATTTATCGCGATGCGTTTGCCGGACTTCAATTTAATAATTATGAGATACGGATCAACAACCGCAAGGTGCTGAGCGGTTTGGCGGAGTTGTTGAATTCGGGCGAGTTGTTTTCGGCTTTGGTGATTGCCATAGATAAGTTAGACAAAATCGGGTTGGAGAAAGTGTTGGAAGAGTTGCGCGGGCGAGGGTTTGAAGAAAAACAGTTGGAGGTGATTAGTGCATTCTTAGCGGTGAGCGGAAGCAATGAAGCGCAATTTGAGCAGTTGGAGAAACTGTTGGCTAGCTCTGAAGTAGGTTTGGCGGGTTTGGCAGAATTGCGGGAGTTAGTTGAAATATGTGCTGCGCAGAATTTGACGTTGGTGATAGACACCACACTGGCTAGAGGATTGGATTATTATACTGGACTTATCGTAGAAGTGAAACCCACCGGAGTGGCGATGGGGAGCATAGGCGGAGGCGGACGCTACGAAAACCTGACGGAGATTTTTGGCGGAAAGAATATGAGCGGAGTGGGGGTGTCGTTTGGCATAGAGCGGATTTATGATGTGATGGAAGAGTTGGGCTTGTTTCCCGACACCTTGAACCAAAGTGTACAAGTTTTGGTCGTGTCGCTGTTGCCGGAAGTAGACAAATTTGCTTTTGAGCAAACGCAGGCTTTGCGTCAGGCGGGTGTGGCGGCAGAATTTTTTACGGGAAATATTAAGAAACAGAAGCAGTTCAATTTTGCTACTGACAAAAACATTCCGTTTATCATTGAGATCAAAGCTGAGGATAAGGCCAATGGTCTTTTGAGTGTAAAAAACTTGAAGAACAAAGAAATTTCGCAGGTGGCGGCAAAAGAACTTTGTGGGTTTTTTAAGGGCTAAATAACTTGTTAAGTTTCAGCAAAATTCATAAACTAATCAGCAAATTTGAGGTTATAGAGAAATATTAGCCGTAGATCGAGCAACTTCTCTAAAGTTGGAACAGTCTTTGACATAGCGGCAAGTATATTTTAATAATTATGAAAACCACATTCACCCTTCTTTTTGCTTTACTCGTCACTTTTTCTTATGCTGCGCCCGGCAAAAAGCAAGTTCGTTTGCAACTCACTCATGTTTCTTCTCAATTGAAAGACGTCACCAACGTGTTTGTTGACCAAGGAGTTACCCCTACTTATAATTGGCAAGAAGACGTACAAAAAGTGTTTAGCTCACAAATTCAAGTGCCCCAACTTTACTCATTGACGAGCGATGCTATCCCTTGCTTGACGAACAGTTATGGTAGTTTTACCACTACAACAACCATTGCTTTGGGTGTGAAAGTGGACAGCGCAGGTAATTACACATTTGCAGCTACTCTTTTAGATAATATTGACCCCACTTCTATCGTGCGATTGAAAGATAACCAGTTCAATACTTTTCATGATTTACGCCAAGGTGCATATACCTTTGAAATGAACCAAGGTCAGCAAACCGACACTCGTTTCGAATTGCAGATAACTTTCCCTACACAAATTAGCACGGCTGATGCACTATGCAATAACAATGAAGGTGCCATCAATTTGGTTCAAGACAATGCCATCAGCTGGACGGCTTGCCAGCTTTATGATGAAAACAATGCCCTAGTCGCTGCGTTCAATAATGCCACTGGAACAATAAATTTCTCTAACCTTCCTTCGGGCAATTACAGTGTTGCCTTTATTTTGGGTTCTTATGTAGCCACTAAACCGATTAACGTGAAAGGGTTTTTAGTTTCGGTAAATGCTTATTCATCGGCCATAGCTGCCAACGTGGGTGAGGTCATCAACTTTTTTCCTATGAGTAAGAATGCTACCCAGTTTACTTGGTATTTTGGTGACAGCAGCATTATCAATGGCATTGCCAATCCGGAGTTCTTTTATCAAGAGCCAGGCGATTATGAGGTAATTGTGAAAGTGAGCAACTCACAAGGTTGTGAAGCTTTCGATACAATTTTCTTGACGATTTATGCGCCTAGCTCAGTTTCATCATTTACTATAGAAAATGCAAAAGTTTGGTCAGCAGGGAAACAAGTTTTCGTAGCCAATAATTCGGACGATTTAAAGTTGAATTTTCAGTTGTACAATTTAAGCGGGCAGTTGGTAGCAACCAGCGTATTGGAAAGTCAAAATCAATCTTTGGACTTAGCACAATTGCCTACCGGGTTATACGTAGCTCAACTTACTAACTCAATCGGGCAAAAGTTCACTCGTAAGTTGTCTTTGCAATAAAGCTTTCCGCAACATCAATTACTTGTTGATTTTGCCATTTCTCTATCCCAAAAAATAGTTCAACCTTTGGGGCATGGCAAAAGAACCCATTACGATTAGTAACCAACCTATTACCATTGAGGATTTGCGACTTTTCTTATCGCAAAATCGATTAATCGTTTTGAGCGAAACCTCAAAGAAGAAGATAGCCCGCAATCGAAAATTTTTAGATAAAAAAGTGGCACAGCCGGGGGCTCGTTATTACGGCATCAACACAGGGTTTGGTGCCTTGTGCGATGTAGAAATCAGTGCCGATCAATTGGAGCAGTTGCAAGAAAATTTAGTGATGAGCCATGCTTGCGGTATGGGAGAGGAAGTGAAACCGGAGGTGGTGAAGTTGATGCTGTTGCTCAAAATTAAAGGATTATCGCAAGGCTATTCGGGTGTGGCCGTAGAGACTGTAGAGAAGTTGGTAGAGCTTTACAATAAGTCAATTTTCCCAATCATTTATGAAGTAGGTTCGCTGGGAGCCAGTGGAGATTTAGCGCCTTTGGCACATTTAACTTTGCCGCTCATTGGCAAAGGTTGGGTGCGCCACAAAGGCGAAAAATATGAAGTTGCTGATTTGTTGAAAGCAAAGCGAATTAAACCCATTCGCTTGCAATCTAAAGAAGGACTTGCCTTGCTCAATGGCACACAGTTTATGAGTGCTTGGGGTTGTTTCTCCATCATGGAAGCAGAGCGTGTCCAGCGCTTAGCCGATTTTACGGCAGCTGTTTCTGTCGATGCGTTTCATGCGCAGGTCACTCCATTTCATCCGGCCATTCAGAAAGTGCGCAATCACCAAGGTCAGATAGAAAGTGCAGCCAATGTGCTCTACTTTTTATCAGGCAGTCAGATTGCGGCTCAGCCTAAGAACAATGTGCAAGATCCTTACTCATTTCGCTGTGTGCCTCAGGTGCACGGAGCGGTGAAGTATGCCGTGGCGCAAGTGCGCGATGTGTTTGAGCGCGAGATTAACGCAGTGACCGATAATCCATTGATTTTTGAAGAAGAAGATTTGATTTTGAGCGGAGGTAATTTTCATGGCGAACCACTGGCTATTTCGCTAGATTATTTAGGAATTGCTATGGCTGAATTGGCGAGCATTTCGGAGCGCAGAACGTTTCAATTGATTTCGGGGAAAAGAGGTTTGCCAAAGTTTTTGGTCAATGAGTCCGGCTTAAATTCCGGCTTGATGATTCCGCAATACACAGCGGCTTCGATAGTTTCGATGAATAAACAATTGGCCACTCCGGCCAGTGTAGACACCATTACTTCTAGCGATGGACAAGAGGATCATGTAAGCATGGGTGCTAATGCAGCGGTGAAGACTTACAAGATTGTTTACAACATTGAAAAAGTATTGGCGATAGAATTTATGACGGCTATGCAAGCCCTTGATTTTCGCCACCCGATGAAAAGTTCAAAACGCATTGAGGCGGTGAAAAAACAATATAGAAAAGTAGTTCCGTTTTTAGATAAAGACAGAGTGCTGTATGACGACATTCAACGCACGGTTGATTTCATGCGCACGATAGATTTGAGCTAAAATTACCAGCGGATAATGGCGCTGCCCCACATAAAACCGGAGCCAAAAGCTGCCAATACAATTAAGTCGTTTTCTTTCACACGACCTTCTTCCCAAGCCTCACAAAGGGCAATGGGAATTGAGCCGGCTGTGGTGTTGCCATATTTATGAATGTTGGACACGACTTTTTCGTCCGGTATATTCATTTCTTTTTGGAGTGCCACGGTGATACGCGCATTAGCTTGATGCGGCACAAGCAAGTCAATGTCTTCCTCCTTCAAATTGACTTCTGCTAAACCTTCTCGGATCACTTCCGGAAAATATTTTAAAGCGTTAATGAAAACTAGCTTGCCGTTCATGTGTGGCAGCATTGCTCCATTGTCAATCATTTCATGGTTCAATCGTTTTTTTAAATTACTGCTTGGATGCTCTAAAAACAATTCTTCTGCTTGACTGCCATCGCTGTGCAACTTGGTCGTCAAAATTCCTTTGTTTTCCTCTGTGGTGGCTTCTAAGACTACTGCACCAGCACCATCACCAAAAATGACCGCCATGTTGCGACCGCGGTCACTCATTTCAAATATATTAGATTGAATTTCGGAGCCCACCACCAAAATGGTTTTGTACATGCCGGTTTTAATAAATTGGTCAGCCACACTTAATGCATAAATAAACCCGGAACACTGTCCACGAATGTCTAATGCACCAATGTTGCGGAATGGTAATTCACGTTGCATCAAGACTCCCGAACCCGGGAAATAATAATCAGGGCTGAGGGTGGCGAACAAAATAAAATCTACTTCCTCGGCTGTTTTGCCGGCTCGCTCTAAGGCTTGCGCAGCAGCTCTTGCTCCCATTTTGCTTACGGTGTCTGTGCCTTCTTTAAAAAAGCGTCTCTCTTTGATGCCGGTTCGTTCAATAATCCACTCATCAGATGTATCCATGAACTTGGACATATCTGCATTGGTGACTACAGTTTCCGGCACGTACATGCCCACCCCGGTGATTTTGCTGTGTAGCATAAACGCTTATTTTTTTGACAAATATTTTTGTGGGTCAGCCACCACTTCTTCTTTACACATGGCAGAGCAGAAGCCGTAGATTTTACCATCAATATTGGCGGTATCCGCAATTGCCCCTTCTGCCACAGTCATTTCGCAATACAAATCTTTGTCTGTAGCTAATTCGCTGAGTTTAATATCTACACCGGTGTTTTCGGTTGGTGTTGGGGCATGTGAATTAATGACACTTTCATCTTTTACTGCGTTAGAGTCGCATGAGCCAAGGGTGAATGCAAAGACAAATGCCATCATTACGTTTTTCATAAAATAAATCATTTAGAAAGCTAAAGTAACGGTAAATAGTGAAACGCCAATTTTAGCGTGGTGGATAATTAGTATTTGAGCGCTAATCCA
>CANGXE010000119.1 GCA_947457525.1 Bacteroidota bacterium
ACTTGTTACCATTGGTAATCACTCTGTGTTGTCGGGAAGTCTTTGCTATTATTTCTTACTCTTTTGCGTTCTTTCTGTTCTGCCTCTGCTAGTAAAAACGGACTAATGAGCGTTGGCGTATCAAATGCCTTAAACACATGCAAAACATCGAGTATGCGCAAAACTTTTACTAAGTTAAGCAACACAATATTTTCTCCTCTTTCCATCAAACTTAACGTAGATCGACTCATGGCGGCTTGTTCGGATAGCTCTTGTTGAGTAAGCCCTTTTTTAACACGTTGTCGCTTTACAAACTTTCCAATTTGCTGCATTATACTTTTGTCGTTATATAAATAAATGTCTGATATTTCACTCACAATAAATAAATTTAATTATTAATACATCAAATTTCATACAAATATAATATTTAAAAATTAAAATCTCAAAATGCATGAATCTTAATTCATTATATATCTAAAATAGACTTAAAGAATGATTAATCAGTCAAAATGTAAGCGTACGATAATAAGCTTAAACCATAAGAAACTGAAGAAAAATAGAAGAAATAGGGAGGTTTACAGCAACCCTTTTTGCAACAAGTACTCAGCAATCTGCACCGCATTTGTTGCTGCGCCTTTGCGTAGGTTATCAGAAACAATCCAACAGTTTAATGTATTTGGCTGCGACTCGTCTCTCCGAATGCGTCCTACAAAAGTTTCATCTTTATCGTGTGCGTGAATAGGCATCGGGTATTTTAAATTTTTGACGTCATCTACCACTACAACGCCCGGAGAGTTTGCCAAAATGGTTCTTACTTCAGCTTCGTCAAAATCCTTTTCGAACTCGATGTTTACACTTTCGCTGTGGCCGCCAATGGTGGGAATGCGAACCGTAGTGGCTGTTAAGCGAATAGAATCATCCCCCATTATCTTTTTGGTTTCGTTCACCATTTTCATCTCTTCTTTGGTGTAACCATTATCTAAAAACATATCAATGTGCGGCAGAGCGTTCATGTCAATTTGATAAGCATACGCCATTTCACCTTTAATGCCGGCTCGCTCATTCATCATTTGATCAACAGCTTTTTTCCCTGTACCGGTTACGCTTTGATAGGTAGATACCACCACGCGTTTGATTTTATACTTATCGTGAAGCGGCTTAAGCACCACCACCATTTGTATAGTCGAGCAGTTGGGATTAGCAATGATTTTATCAGTAGCGGTTAAAATATCGGCATTCACCTCCGGCACCACCAGTGGAACGCCCGGCTCCATGCGCCAAGCAGACGAATTATCAATAACAGTACATCCTACAGCTGCAAACTTTGGCGCCAACTCTTTTGATGTTGTTCCGCCTGCGCTAAAAATAGCCACCTGTGGATGTTTGGCTACTGCGTCTTGCCAACTCACAATAGCATATTCTTTACCTTGGAAATTGACCATTTTGCCAATAGACTTTTCTGAAGCCACAGGGATAAGTTCCGTAACCGGAAAATTTCTTTCGGCCAAAACCTGCAACATTTTTGTGCCTACCAGCCCGGTGGCGCCTACAACAACAACTTTCATTTGTAAATTTTTTTTGCACCGCGAAATAAGTTTATCTTAGTGTTGATGGAACAATTTTTACGAATTTTTTTTCTGTCTTTTTTTATAAGTCTAGTCGGCATAAACTCTAATGCGCAAATCAACGATGATTTTAGCGATGGAGATTTTACCATAAACCCGACATGGGCAGGCTTCGACACAAGTTTTCAAATTGACAATGGTTGGTTGCGAAGCAATGGACCACAAGCATCAAGTGTAATTTATCTTTCAACGCCAAATGCTCTATTTGATAGCGTAGAATGGAATATTTTGTTGCGCTTAGATTTTAATCCTAGCACTACAAACTTTGTCAGAATATATCTTTCATCAAATACTTCCAATCTTACGGGCAGCTTAAATGGTTATTATATCCAATTTGGCGAAGCCGGCACAGCACCGGACAGTCTGGATATATTTAAACAAACCGGCACCACATCTATCAAACTCTTTACGGGAGCATCGGGAATAATGACAAGCACTACCTCAAACACTGTGCGCATTAAAGTAACTCGACTGCCTGGAGGAGTTTGGAATGTTTATACAGATAAAACCGGAGGCTTCAATTTTAGCTTAGAAGGAGGTTTTACGGATAATTCGTTTAGTAGCGCCAGTTTTTTTGGCGTAGTGGCCGATTATAATACTGCATCCCGATACAATCAATATTATTTTGATGACATCAACATTCAAAAAATAGTAGAAGACACTACCAAGCCTAACGTTGTATCAACCACTGTACTTTCTCCTAATACCATTGATGTGCTTTTCTCCGAAGCGGTTGATCTGATATCTGCGCAAACCTCGAGCAACTATGCAGTAAATAATAGCATCGGCAACGCAATTACAGCCGTGCGCGATGCGGCAAATTTTGCTTTGGTCCACCTCACTTTTGCAAATAGTTTTCAGAATGCCACCAACTACAATTTGAATATAACAGGAGTAAAAGATTTATCGAATAATGTAATGAACAACTACACTACCAATTTTTCCATTTACACACCTCAGCCTTACGATATTCTCATTAATGAATTGATGGCCGATCCCGATCCGGTAGTAGGATGGCCAAGTGTGGAATTTGTAGAGCTCTATAACCGCACCTCATTTCCTATTAATTTGGATGGATGGAAATTCGCTGACGCAAGTAGTACGATTACGCTAGGTACATACATTATTCAGCCCGATAGTTTTGTAATACTTTGCCGTGCCGATAGTGCTATTTTATTTCAAAATTTAAATGTAGCCATTCTTCCAGTTTCTAGCCTGCCATCGCTTAATAATTCAAGTGACGAACTTACTTTGCGTAAACCAAACAATGATATTATCCATAGCATAAACTATTTAAGCAGTTGGTATAATAGCAGCGTGAAAAGTGATGGCGGTTGGACCTTAGAACTAATTAATCCCTATAATCCATGCCTCAGCACAGGCAACTGGACAGCCTCCAATCATCCTAGCGGAGCAACGCCTGGAAGAAGAAACTCGGTGTATAATACAACCACCACTTCGCCTTTGGCTTTACTAAATATTGAAATAAATTCTAGTGCGTCCATAACCCTAAATTTCAACCAAGAGGTCAATAAAACTGATGCTGAAAATATAGCGAATTATGTCATCAACCAAGGTGTAGGCAATCCGCAAACTGCTCAACTCGACTCGTTTATTTTCTCTAAAGTGAAATTGACTTTTACTACTCCGTTTGATTCAACAATAATTTACACCGTCACAGCCAACATAGCAAACTGTGCAAGCACCACTATTTCCACACAAAATCAATTGCCATTTGCATTGCCGAGAAAAGTAGAAAAGTTTGATGTGGTCATTCATGAAATCTTACCTGACCCCGAGCCAGTGGCAGGTTTGCCAAATGCTGAATTTGTTGAAATTTATAACCGCAGCAACAAAACATTTAATACCAAAAATTGGACCTTATCCAAAGCCGGCTCAAGCGGTGCTACTTTGCCCGATTATTTGCTGTTGCCCGATAGTTTTTTAATCATCACAAGCGCATCTAATCTATCACTTTTTAGCGGATACACTTCTGTTATTGGACTTTCATCTTTCCCATCATTAACTAATTCGGCAGATCAAATTTTATTGCGCGACAACTCCGGTTCGCTCATTCATTATTTAGAATATAGCGACTCTTGGTTTGGCACTTCGTCAAAGATAAATGGCGGTTGGACCTTAGAAATGATTGATGCAGAAAACCCATGCAGTGGCGAAGGAAATTGGCGACCAAGCAACGATCCGACAGGAGGCACACCAGGCAGAAAGAATAGCGTAGAAAGTCAAAACCCTGATACCATTTTACCTCGATTAATCAGAGCTGCATTGGAAGATGCGAACACCTTGATACTCTACTTTAATGAGCCCATCAACAATGGAAGTGCTGCAGTAGCTACGAATTATACCATTGACCTAGGTGTAGGCAATCCTGCTGTAGCTTTGCCGGTGCCTTTTGGTTATAAAACGGTGCAGCTGGAATTCGTTCAAAATTTTCAGCCTAAAACAATTTACACCATCACTGTCAATAATTTAAGTGATTGCTCCGGCAACTCACTAGGTATGAGCAATACAGCTCGTTTTGCCCTACCCGACACAGCAACTGCCGGTGATATTATTATCAATGAAATCTTGTTTAATCCAAGTACCGAAGGTTATGATTTTGTGGAATTGTACAACCACTCCGACAAAGTTCTTGAGCTTTCGAATTTAGAGATTGTGGAGTATGACCTCATTGAACCGGACAAAATTTTAGAGCAATCTTCTTTAACCGATGAAAACTATTTGCTTTTCCCCAATGAGTATGTTGTCATCACGCAAAAAAGAAGTGATGTAATACAGAGGTATACAATACAAAATCCTGATGTTTTACTAGAAGTTTCAAGTGTCCCAAATTTACCTGATGATGAAGGCGCGATAGCGATTAAAATTAAAAATGGCGTAACGATTGATAGCCTAACTTACAGTGAAAAATGGCACTTTGGATTGTTGGACATTAAAGACGGTGTGTCGCTGGAGCGCATAAATTTTGATGTCCCTGCCAATAACAAAAGCAGCTGGCATTCGGCTGCTTCAACCGTTGGTTTTGCTACACCCACTTATCTCAATTCGCAATTCAGCGAAACCGGAATTTTAGAAGACGCAGTATCCGTTTCTCCCAAAACGTTTACACCGGATAATGATGGCAATAATGATTACACTTTTTTAGAATATGAGTTTGCCGAGCCCGGTTTTGTGGCCAATTTAACCGTTTTTGATGCAGCAGGCAGAGAAATTGTTCATTTGGCAAAAAACGAAACGCTGTCTGTAAGCGGGCGATTTCAGTGGAATGGCACTAATGCTGACAACCAAAAAGCTCGTGTAGGCATCTATTTCTTTTACTTGGAGGTGTTTAATTTGCAAGGGAAAGTCAAGCGATTTAAACGCGAAATAGTGCTGGGAGCTAAGCTTAATTAGAAATTATTATTATATTGGATTTGTAAAACAGATTGACATGAAAAAAATAATTGCATTTCAGTTGATTAATACATTGCTGTTTGGCCAGCTATTCGGTCAATCATTGTTCAATAATAATGGCGCTGATATTCACATTAAAGATGGCGCGTTTATGATTGTAAAAACCAACTCTCTAGCTAACAATGCAGGGTTGATAAACAATGAAGGTACAGTAGTGGTCGAAGGGAATGTTTTCAATGCCAGCAACATTGCAGCTTCAGGTGACACTATTCGCCTCACGGGCAATTGGGAAAACAACAATAGCTATAACGGGGTAAACAGTTGGGTAGAAATGAGCGGAGGCAATCAGCTTATCACCGGCTCAGCTGTGACTACATTCAACAACCTCTCGCTAAAAGGAGGCAACTCTACCAAGCGCCAAACTTTAAATGCTATTACGTCTGGCACGCTTGAGTTAAATGATGCTGAACTTGCCACTGATGTTAACGAAATGTGGGTTAGCAACGCTAATACCGGAGCCATCACTCGCATAAATGGTTTTGTAAGTTCCATCATAGGAGGAAAGTTGTCTCGCTCTACCAATTCTACTGCGACTTATCTTTATCCTATCGGCTCTCCCTCTTATGTAAATCCGCCAAGTCTTTTTCGCCCGGTTGAGTTTGCCCCAACCGCCTCTGCCGCAAACGTATATGGCGCAATGGTCGTTAAAGGGAA
>CANGXE010000120.1 GCA_947457525.1 Bacteroidota bacterium
GTGCCGATCGAGATTTGATAGAAAAATTGTTCGCTCAGTTGATTGATAACGCTATCAAGTTTGCGAAAAAAGGGAAGAAACCTGTCGTTGATATTGGTTATGATAAATTTGAAGGGAAAGTGATTTTCTGTGTGCGAGATAATGGTATCGGCATTTCTAAAAAATATCACCACAAGATTTTTGAGTTGTTTGAGCGATTAAACCGCGTAGACGAATATTCCGGCAATGGTCTAGGGTTAGCTATTTGTCAAAAAATAGTCGAAATGCACGGTGGTTCAATCTGGGTAGAGTCGCTGCCGGGCTTGGGTAGCGGCTTCTATTTTACACTTCAGCCGAAGTAAACTCACTCTCCGTCAATAATTATTGGTGTTGTTTTTATGGCATTGCTGAAATTCCCGGCTTTGTCGCGTAAAATGATGGTGTACACCACGGTGTCTTTGGGACAACCGGGCGTTGGAGGTGCAAAGCATTTTTTGGAATCAATCGCTCTTATCACGGCTATTTCTCCGCTGATGTCGTCATACCTTCCTTGCTGTTCAATGTTTGCAGAAGCGAAGCTGCCTACACAAGTGTCTCTACTATCAATTAAGAAAACATTGAAGCCGCGCATTTTTAAGCAAGTGCTATCTCCGGTTTTAAAACTGCATTGATTACAAGTGTCTGCTGCAGATGGGTTGACACCAATATCGCCATCGCCATCTGTAAAGGTGAAGGTAATGGTGTCAGAATATCCACTTTTTACAAATGAGGACGATACTGATTTAAACTCAATAACCGGCTCCATAGGGTAAATAGGTGGTTTAACACATGCCGCCAAACCCAGAATTAATAAAATAAAAAGCAGCGAGAGATTTTTCATTGCTCCAAATTAAACAATTTTGTTTTGTAAATATTGCATTTTAGCTCTTCAATTAACCCAATTTTGGATTTTAGTCACCATGATATTTTTAGCGTAACCCAAGACGGTTTCGAAACTTTAGCATTAAAAGTATTTCGATTTCAGTATGCTAATGTACCCGTATATCACCAATTTTGCGATGCTATTGGTTGCAAGTCGGAGCAAGTAAAGCAGTTGAGCCAAATTCCTTTTTTACCTATTTCGATTTTTAAAACGCATCAAGTTTTGGCTGATGGAAAACAGGCGGAAGTTGTTTTTGAGAGTAGTGGAACCACAGGGATGATTAGTTCAAAACATTACGTAGCGGATACAGTACCATATGAACAAAGTTTTAGTTTGACATTTCAGCGATTTTATGGAAGTATTCAAGAATATGTTGTACTCGCTCTATTGCCAAGTTACATAGAGCGAGGGAATTCCTCTTTGGTTTACATGACCGAAAAATTGATACATAATTCCAATCAACTGGAGAGTGGATTTTATTTGCATAATCAAGAAGAGTTGTATGCTAAGTTACTTGAGCTCAAAGTTCAAAAACAGAGAGTTTTATTGTTGGGAGTGACTTATGCTTTGTTAGATTTTTCAGAAAAGTATAGTCTTGATTTTCCGGAGTTGATAGTCATGGAAACGGGTGGAATGAAAGGCCGGAGAAAGGAGATGGTGCGCCAAGAAGTGCATGCACAATTGACGGATGCTTTTGGGGTGGCTAAAATTCACTCTGAGTATGGAATGACAGAGTTGCTGTCTCAGGCTTATTCAAAAGGAGATGGGTTGTTTCTTTCTCCACCTTGGATGAAAATCGTATTGCGAGATTTGTATGATCCGAAACAAATTTTAGCCGTTGAACAAGTTGGAGCGGTGAATGTTATTGATCTGGCTAACATTTATTCTTGCGCTTTCATCGAAACAAGTGATATTGCACGAGTTCATAGAGATGAAACGTTTGAAATCATTGGTCGAGCCGACCAAGCAGAGCTGCGTGGTTGCAACTTGATGGTGAGTTAGACGATTAAACATGATTAAATTAGAAAAAACATATTTTGGGCAATTGTATCAAGCAGATAAACTGCTATTCAGTATTTTGTTGATATTGGTACTCGGCACAGGCTTTTTTGCATTTCGTCAGCGAGAAGAATTTCCGTTTTTGCTTTATGGTATGTACTCACTCAAAGAAACTAACCGACCAACTTCGATTAGCACACTTGAGTTAATTGTAGCTAATGACACACTGCAACTTAGCACGCTTCGCGACCCACAGCGAGAACTGATAGAAACAACTATTGAACATGCTTTGGTTAATGATTTAGATAGTGCTCAAGCAAAAAAACTTCAAGCTTGGATTTTTCGTTATGTAGCGGATATGCGGATGGTGGCCAGCAACACCATGCAAGTACACAGACTTTCTGCAACGGCAGATGAAGCAGGGGGAATTGGAATGGTTAAACGTGAAATTATTTACGACTATGAAATGGAGTAAATATTTTAAAAACACTTATGAGCAAAAAGCCACCATGATGGTGATTGGGGTGCTGTTGTTGCTGTTTTACCGATTTATGAGCAATTCGCTTTTTTCGCAGATGGCACAACCACCATTTTTATTCACTGAAAATGAAATGGTTTATCGCTTCTTACAGTCGCTGAACATTCCGCAGTTTATTGCAGGGAATTCTTTCTTTTCTGCTTTGGTTGATCTGCTACTTTTTCTATTTCCTATTCTTTTTTTGCTCACTAGGCAACTGTTTTACGTTCGCGCATTGACCGTCCTTTTATTGCTTTATTTCTTTACGTTTAATATGGTGACCGGGCATCACTACCACGGATGGATTGGTGCGATATTAATCACACTTCCTTTTTGGACAAAAAATGAGCATCGATTTGATTTTTTGTGGCGAGGGGTGCGCTATTATTGGTTAATGATTTTTGCTTCAGCAGCATTATGGAAAATCATGCGCAGCTCCGCTTTTTATGAACCACAGTTGAGTAACATTTTATTAGCACAACAAGCCGATTTGTTGTTGCAACACGCAGCGAATTGGAGAGCAGAAATCATTCATTACCTTATACAAAACCAAAGTATCAGTCACAAAATATTTTTACTGAATATTATGCTGCAACTATCTTTTTTTGTTGGCTTTTTTACCACAAAATTCGACAGAGTGTTGTTTGGTTTGACGTTTATTTTTGTAGTCAGCAACTATTTTGTGATGGGCATATTATCTGCCGAGTTGTTGGTGCTAAACCTAGTGTTTTTGTTTCCTATTGAAACGGAGTTTGGGGAAGAGAAGTTCCTCTAACTTTTCCCAACCAAGTGAAAGTGGGGCTTGTAATCCGGTTTCACTTCTTCATCTTTCAATAACCAACGCATCGCCATGTTTCGAGGAATGCGCACTTTTTCTACAGCCACAAAAGTGCCGAATATTCTATCCCAAAAGCGTGATGTTACCCCGTGGTTTACTCTAGGGTTGTGGAAGTGATGATAAAAATGATGTTTGCGTAAAAGGATGAACGGTTTGGCTACAGGTTTACGAATGTGAAAACGATAATGAGTGACTTCATAGAGTAAATACATACCCATCAACCCAAGCAAGAAAGCAAGTGTAATGGATGCCGATAAAAACATTTGTATGACTAAAAACAAAAGTGCCATCACTACTAGTCCTGCAAAGGTTTTTTTATAAGCTGGTGCGAAATAGTTGAACTTAGCGTGGTGCTGACTATGCTCTGCTTTGAAGAAATTTTTGCCTTTATGTACATGTCCTAAAAAGCGATGAAGAATATATTCTAAAAATGTCCAGAGGACTATACCCGAAATGAAAGCTAATATTATCATAGCTCATAAATCGAATGAGCCGACAAAATATTTTATCGCACACCTTTTTCTGGATGGCGTCCTTTTATCGGACGGTAGTAGTTCATGATTTCCGCCAAATCTTTTTCTATATCTCCAGTGGGATAAAAAAATGGCCCGAGTCCAACTTCTTTCTTTTTAAAATCTATATAGGTGAGCAAAATCGGCACACCTGCTCCATGAGCAATATGATAAAAACCGGTTTTAAATCTGGGAACATATTTGCGTGTGCCTTCCGGTGCGATAGCCACAACAAGATGGTCGCGTTGCTTAAATTGTTGGATAATTTGCTCTACCATATTATGTTTACTCGAACGGTCAATAGGAATACCGCCCAACCACCTAAACAGAAAGCCGAATGGCGGCTGAAAAAGCTCTGCCTTACCGAAAAATGAAAATGGTAACTGGAAAATAGCCTTGGCGAGCATAGCCACAGGGAAGTCCCAAGTGCTTGTGTGTGGCGCAAAAATTGCCACATATTTTGGGAGGGTAGGCACTTGCCCAACGGTTTTCCAACCGAAGAGCCAAAACAAAAATCGAGCGATTGATTGCATGGCCAAAATGTTTGTTGAGTACCACAAGATAACTTTTTATGTTAGTTCAACAAAACTCCGGTCTAACTAAACGCTTAGCATTCAGTAGGGTTTTTATATGTTTGCATCATGTCTGAACAAATCAAAAGCATCATTGAGCAATCTATTGCGGTGAAGCAACAACTCTTAGCCGATGACACATTGACTGCGCGAATTGGTGAAGTAGCGAAAGCGATTTCCGAAGCGTTTAAAAATGGTCACCGACTTTATCTTTGTGGCAATGGTGGTAGCGCTGCAGACGCTCAACATTTGGCGGCTGAGTTTACCGGGCGTTTTTATTCCGACCGCGAACCTTTGCCGGCTGAGGCTTTGCATGTGAATACTTCTTTTCTTACTGCCGTGGCTAATGATTACAGCTATGATCAAATTTACGAACGAGCCATCAAAGCGCATGGTCGCGAGGGTGATGTATTGATTGGTTTGTCGACTAGCGGTAATTCAAAAAATGTCTTGCTTGCGCAAGAAGAAGCCAAAAGAAGAGGTATGATTGTGGTGTCCTTTACCGGAGCATCGGGGGGTAAAATGAAAGACAGTGCCGATTATTTATTTAATGTGCCGAGCAACGACACGCCACGCATTCAAGAAAGCCATATTTTGGTAGGCCACATCATTTGTCAATTGGTCGAAGAGGAATTGTTCAGTCAAGGAAAATGAGCCATTCAACTCCATCCATAGAACAATATCCGGCTATCATTTTAGCAGGCGGATTAGGTACAAGGCTGCGCTCCGTAGTACAAGACTTGCCCAAACCGATGGCTGCGATTAACGGCAAACCGTTTTTGCATTATTTGTTTTTGTTCTTAACGCGTCAACATATTCATCATGCCATTCTTTGCGTGGGCTATAAGTCAAAAGCTATCGAAAGTTATTTTGGCGATAAATATTTGGACGTAAAAATTACCTATAGCCATGAAGAAGAACCCCTCGGCACTGGCGGTGCTATCCAGCAAGCATTTACTCTAGTCACGGATAAAGCCTTTGTGCTGAATGGCGACACGTTTTTTGATATAGACTTAGCCTCGTTAATGCATTTTGCTGATGAACACGAAGCCGCATTAGCTATGGCTTTAAAACCAATGCAAAATTTCGATCGCTACGGTGTAGTGCGAACTGAAGAAGACGGAAAGATTTCTGCATTTCAGGAAAAACGATGGGTAGAGCAAGGCACAATAAACGGAGGGATTTATTTTATGGATAAATCTGTCTTTTCTGACACACAACATTTGCCGAAGTTTTCTTTCGAAAAAGAAATTTTAGAGCAAGGCGTGGCACAAAAACGGTTTTATGGCAAAGCTTTCGAACATTATTTTATTGACATTGGCATTCCGGAAGATTTTGCGCGAGCGCA
>CANGXE010000121.1 GCA_947457525.1 Bacteroidota bacterium
AAATATGGCTTGAACATAGACGGAAATCGTACCGAGTTTTCGTTCTTCAACAGCAGCAACATCAAGTTTGAACAAAACCAAAACACTACCGACATCAGTGCTTACATGATGTACCATAAATACGTAAAGAAATTTGTCGTAGAAGCTGGAGCGCGTATTCAATACTACGGCAATATTTCTGCCTTCTCGCCCGAGCCTCGCTTGAGCGTGAAGTACAACATCAACGACATCGTAAGGCTCAAAATGGCTACCGGGCTTTACTCACAAAACTTCATCAGCACCAAGAGCGACCGCGATGTCGTGAACTTGTTTAACGGGTTCCTTTCGGGTCCTGAAGAAGCTCCTGCTAATGCAGCCGGTGTGCTCAACGAAAAGACCAGAAACATGCAGCGCAGTGTGCACGGCATATTTGGTGTAGAGTTGGATTTGCCCCAAAATATCACCGTGAACATTGAGCCTTACTACAAGTACTTTTGGAACCTCCTCAATATTAACCGCTTTAAGCAGTTCAACACCGATGCCAACTTCATCATCGAGCGAGGCGATGCTTATGGTATTGACTTAATGGCCAAGTGGGAATGGAAAGGCGTTTATCTCTACACCACTTACTCTTTAGCATGGACTAACCGCTTTGATGGTGTGCAAAAATATCCACCCCACTTCGACCGTAGACATAACCTCAACGTGTTGGCGGCCTACACCTTTGGTAAAAAGAAAGACTTCGAAATATCTTCTCGCTTCAACCTCGGCACCGGTTTTCCGTTCACCCAAAACCAAGCCTTTATTGAAGGCGTCAACTTCAACGATGGGGTTAGCACCGACTACACATCGGCCAATGGCGACCTCAACATTCTCTACTCTTCTAAGATAAACGGAGGCCGTTTGCCGATGTATCATCGCTTGGATTTGTCGTTTAAGAAAACCTTCAACATCAAAGACAAGGTTAAAATAGAGCTGAACGCCAGCGTGTCTAATATCTACAACCGCGAGAACATATTCTATTTTGATCGCGCTCGTTTCACCCGCGTCAACCAGCTGCCTATCTTGCCGAGCATGGGCATGTCTATCGGGTTTTAAATTTTATTATTTCTGAGGTAATTCTTTTACTAATTACCAATGAAAATTGACAAAACAGGCAATCAACTCAATCAACGGTTATGTTGTGTAATGTCCAATATTGCCCCATGCTCTTCACCACTTTTGAAAAGTCATCATAATCCACCGGCTTCACTAGATAACTGTTTGCCCCCAAATCAAAGCATTCTTTTATATCGCGTGGTTCTTGTGAGGAAGTAAACATAACAACAGGAATTTTTCGCGTACGTCCATCTTGTTTCAATTTTGCAAGAACCTCGTTACCATTTACCTTAGGCATTTTTAAATCTAGGAAAATCACTTTTGGCACGCGATCTTCAATGCTCCCAAAAATATACTCCAATGCTTCGTTCCCATCACGTAACAAAACTATTTTGTTGGATACATTTGCTTCTTGTAGAGCAATTATTGTCAGTTTAGCATCTGCTGCATTATCTTCAACTAAGAGTATTTCAAGTGCATTCATTTTTTATAAGATTTGTTATATAATCTACCATTATTGGCGCTACTTGGAAGTGAAAAATAAAAAGTAGCTCCTTCATTTATCTGACTAACTGCCCAAACTTCTCCTCCCAAGCGATTTATGATTTTTTGAACATTAGCTAATCCAATTCCTATACCGCCAAACTTCTCTTGGCTATGTAATCGCTGAAAAATTCCGAAAAGTTTATCATAGTATAGCATATCAAAACCGACACCATTGTCTCTTACAAAATAATCAATCAAACTATCATTTTCCGTGTACCCAATTTCTACTTCTATATGTGGCTTGTCATGGGAAAACTTAAAAGCATTGCTAATTAAATTGACGAGAACTTGCTGGACCAAACTGCGATCGCAGTAAGCATCTGGTAAGTTAGCTATTTTAATATTCGGTCGAGGTTCGATCTGGTTCAATCGCAGTACTTCATTTACAGCTTCTTGCGCCAATTCTTTCATTGGAACCATAGTAAGTTGAAGTGCTTTCTTACCAAGCCTAGAAAAAGACAGAAGGTCGTCTATGAGTTTTCCCATCCTTGATGACTCTTCGTAAATAATCTTGAGTAAGTCCTGAGCTTCGCTGTTTAATGATGAACCATGTTTTTCAGAGATGATGCGGCTAAATCCGTGTATAGCGCGAACTGGTGCACGCAGATCGTGAGAAACGGAATAACTAAACGATTCCATTTCATCTAATGAGTTTTTTAATGATTGATTCAGCTCTTCAATTTCTCTTTTTTGTAGTAGTTCTTCCGTTACATCACGCGCTACAGCAAAAATTTCACTCTGATCAACATCTGGTGTAGCCGTCCATTCTAAGCTCTTATATATACCATCCTTACATCGATATCTATTGATAAAATTTATGACTTTAATGCCCTTGCTTAGTTTTTCAACTTCTATTAAAGTAATACCTACATCCTCAGGGTGTATGAAATCGGTAAATCGCCTGTTTGTTAACTCTTGTTGTGAATAGCCAAGAAGTTCACTAAAATAAGGGTTTACTTTCAAGAAATAAGAATCTGTATTAGCTACACAAAGTAAATTATTAGAGATTTCAAAAAATTTTCTGTAATGGTTAAGATATTCCATATCCAACAATTGATGTAAATAAATACTTTTCGAAATCAAAAATAAAAGATGGAAGACATAAGAAATATGATAGATATGACATAAAAAATATGATAGATATCATGATTATAATTCCGTTATATTGACAATGTGGGTTTATAACTTTTATCCACTATCTTTCGTTTAAGCACTTAATTAATGTAGTATGTATAAAATAGTTAGAGCATTTTGTTTTTTATGGTTGCTAACATTTTCGTTAGAGACAAAGGGACAGCGCATCAATGGCGAAATATTCATACCCATGGGCGAGCGCTCTGAGATACGCATGAAGCCTGATTTGGATACACTAGAGAACAAAAAAACATACGAGTTTAAATTGCGTGTCAGCAGCGAATTTAAAATCTCTCAAATATTACTTGAGAAAGGCTTAGCCATTCAAAACGATAGTGTGCTTACTATCACCCCGAACAGCACAAAGTATGGCCAAATAGACACCGCAACATTACGAGTAATCGTCTCGAGTATAAGTGGGAAAAGAGTATACCTATTTCAACGACAGTTTTTCATTAAGGTGCCGGAGAAAATCTACCCCATGATTAGCAACCCAAAGATGAATATTATTATGCTGAATGACAAAATAGAATTAGAGCGAAATCGCCCCTACCCAAAGAATTTATTTACAGATATACAACCTAAGTTAACCATGTTTGACCAACAAGTAAACATTAATGAAATACAGATTAAATCGGTGACGGTGGCAATGTATGATAAAGAAGGGAAACAGTATGTTTCTGCCGGAGACACCATCACGATGGAGGCCGTGCGAGAAATTAAAAAGATAAAAAACCCTGTACCGGTTTACATCAAAGTGGATGCTCAAAAAGGAAATACGAAAAAAAGTATTTGGAGCCGAATAATCCTTTATGCTGACTAGCGACCTCTTCTTCGCGAGGTAGTTTTAGTCGCTACAGTTTTTTGTGCCGTAAGCTTCTCTATAATTTTTCCGGCTTTGTTGATTTTATAGCGCTGGCTGATGAAAAGTCCTTTAGCTTTAGGGTCTTTTTCTTTCTTAGATACAATGGCAAAGCCATCCAAAAAAGGTTCAGCGGACACAAATTGCGCTTCAATCACAAACTTTCCGGTCATATCAATGTAACCCCAATTGGTACCATCTTGCGAGACCGCACAGAGGCTGTCACTATAACTAAACACATCTTGAAAACGGTCAATGAATACTTGTTTACCTTCTTTATCGACAAAAAACCAATTACCATCTATCGCCACTGCAGCAATCCCTTGACTAAAAGGCAAAGCATTAGTGTATTTAAACGATATAACCGTTTCGCCTTGTTGGTTAATAAAGCCATAGCGCCCGTCTTTAGCCGCTAGATAATAGCCTTCTGTTAACTCATCCACTTCTTCAAATTGCGGTTGTAACACCCAACGGCCTCGTTTGTCTATCAAGCCATATTTACAGTCCTCAGTTTCACAATTACCTATACCTACAATAGCAAAGCCATCACTAAAAAAACTGGCATAATTGAAGTCATTTTCAAAAGCACGTTGGTTATTTTTATCGATGTAGAAATAAGTGCATTTTTCAGCTATACACGCTTTACTGCGCACAGCCGCGAAGCCGCAAGAAAAATTGTAAGCTTCATCATACTCAAAAGGTATAACTCCGGTAAGTGTATTGTCAGCATCTTGGCGCACATAGCCCCACTTTTCTCCCTGCTGCATAGGTTTTAAGTTTAAGCGAGATAGCTCAATATCCTTATTCACTTGAGCTTTATTGGTATAATTTGGAAACTCTTGCAAAAATGATTGATAAACGACTTCATCTGCTTTGGCAGTGTAGAGGACATATAACTGCTGCCAAGCTTCGTTGATGTTTCGATTATTAGTGTACTTATTGACAAATGTTTTGTAAGAGGCTACAGTTCCGGTCTTGATTACTAATCGATAGATGGTGTCTTGAATAGCACCAAAAGCCGGATGAGAAGCATATTGTTTTTCAAACTCCAGGTAAGCCTCAAGTGAGTTTTTGCGATGGTAATAATCCAACACGCCTTCTTCATAGTTCTTTTTGGCCTCAGCTACAAATGCTCCTTTGGGATATTGGTCTAAATATTTTTTGTAGGATTGAAAAGTGCGATCGGCAGTAGTTTGCTCATACACCATTTTTTCATAGCGTTCTTTGGCTTCTTTTGCTTCGCTGGCTTGAGGATATTTTTGAATAAATTCATTCAATGCATCAGGTGATTTTAAGCTCAAGGAGCGCATGAAGGCTTTCTGATTGCGAAAGTTGATGGCTTGCTCTAAGAAAGATGGGTCGGTGTATTGGTCAACGAAGTGCTGATAAGATCCTAATGTATTTTCTTTTTCCGCTTGACTGTACGCTTCAAAATTGATGCTCTTCTGCAAAGTCTGAATAGTATAATCTCTCACGCCCAAGGCTACCCATTTTTTACCATTTTTATCTTCAGTGGGCAAAGGGATTTTAGCTGCCGCAAATTTCACGTATGCGTTAGCAGAATCTAAATTGTAGGCTTTGTTGTCGCGCATGGAAAAGTACTTAGCTAGTCCATAAGCTGCTGCGGGATTTCCCGGCTCTTCGGTCCACACTTCTTTCAAAAACTTAACCGCGTTGGGATAATCCGCAGAGGTTAACGACTTGAATGCCTTATCTATGTCACCCGCAAAAGTGAGTGTAAACGACAAACTCAATGCTACTACAAAAAGTGATTTCAATTTCATAGATGTATATATTTTAGTCACTAGTTTTTAACTACAAATTTCTGCAAGAGGTCACTTATACGCAAATCATCATAGTTAAGTTCTCTCAAAATGCTTGCTGAGTCGTCTCCCAAATCGGGTGCGCCCGATTGTTGCAAAGTTTCTCCAACAAACTTTAACGGTTGATTAATGGTTTTGTATTTGCCTACAGCCGGATGTTCGCTTTCGATAAACATGCCCCGCTCATTAAGCAAAGCATCTTGCTCTATTTCTTCTAAATCATTAAC
>CANGXE010000122.1 GCA_947457525.1 Bacteroidota bacterium
GTTTGCCGCAGCTCAATCG
This sequence comes from Bacteroidota bacterium, assembly GCA_947457525.1. Lineage (GTDB taxonomy): Bacteria > Bacteroidota > Bacteroidia > Chitinophagales > LD1 > Bog-950. The sequence continues at coordinate 20 of CANGXE010000122.1, forward strand.
TCCATTGGCGGGGCATCATGAGTTCTGTACGGCAGAAAGTTTGCGGGTGATGCAAATTTGGTATGACAACGGTATTGAAAAGTACAGGTTCAACCCCGTGATGACGTTTAACCACGAGGCCGACAAACGCATCAACAATCACGCTAACCAGTCGGGAAAAATGATAGATGCGGAGGGGAATTATTACTATGTGTCGCATCCGCCTTTTGCTTACTATTTTCCGTACGCAATTTTTCGATTGTTGAACATTCGGCCTGATGTGTTGCCGCTGCAAGTGTTTAACTTGATGCTGCATTTTATCAGCGGTTTGTTTGTTTACTTTATGGTGTGCCTACTCAGCTTTAACCGAGCTAGGGCCTTGCCCTATCGAAGTGCGATTATAGCGTTTGCGCTTTATGTGTTTATGCCGGTAACGATGTGGTTTCAGGGGAATGTGTACATGAGCGATATGGCCGTGCATACGTTGTACATCATTGGCGTTTATGTGGCATTGAAGATGATTATTCGCCAGAAGTTTAACTCCTTAAAGTATATTTTCTTTTATGTGTTGGTGTTGGGTTTGATGATTTACACTTCTTGGTTGGGTTTGTTTTTTGCGTTTGGGGTGTTGGTGTATTCATTGCTGCATGTGCGCGACATTCCCGGGTTTAAAACCTTGATATGGTCTACGGTGTTGGTGACGGTTTTGACCGTGCAGTTAATCATTTATCAATATGCGCAAATCAACGGTCCGATGGCCTACTTAGAAGAGATGATTGGGCGATATTTGCTGCGGGGAAGTTTTTCGGACACCGACCACGGGTTGTTGCATTTTATGTTTGGCTATTTGTGGTTGCTAAAAACGTTGTTGTATAACTATGTTATTCACTACATCGTGGTGTTTGCGCTCATTGGTTTGTTTATCTGGATAGCGGGTACGCACAAGAAATTGAAGATTGTGTTTAGTGAAAACGGTTACCGATTTATCTGGTTGAGCGTGATGCCGGTGGTGTTGTTGCATATCGTTTTTCTAAACTACTCTACGCATGATTTTACGGCATTGTATGCCTCGCTGTTCTTTAGCGTGTTGTTGGGTATTTTGTATGATAAGATGAAAAAGAGTGGGGCTATACCGCTGCGCAATATGCGCATAGCGTTTGTGGTGACGATTTTGCTTTTCACGGCTCAGTTCTATGCTATGAACCCGCCTATGGAGAAAGCGAGATACAAAAACCTCGGTCATTTATATGGCACAACAGCAGCCACTGACGAAATGATTTTTTCGAACGACAGCGAAGGCAGCCCTGAACCGCAAGTTATATTTTACGCGCAGCGCAATGTTCAATTTGCAAAAGACACCACCGAGGTATTAACTATCATGCAGCAACGAAAACGGCAGAAAGGTGTGTTTATTTCCACTCAATTTCGCGATGAAGGCGTAGTGGTTACTCAAGAATTTCATCTCCAACGATAAAACCGTATTATTGATTTTGAATTAAACGTATTCATTATGTCTCAACATTCCATTCCCATTGTAGATTTAGCCGATTTTTTAGCCGGAGGCGAAAAGAAACAAGACTTTGTTTTTCAACTCGGACAAGCCTTTGAAGAAGTAGGATTTGTGTCGGTGCGCAACCACGGAGTACCGCAAGAATTGATTGATGATTATTACGATGCTGTGAAAAAATTCTTTGCGCTGTCGCGCGAAGTAAAGTTAAAGTATGAAGATCCGGCATTAGCGGGGCAAAGGGGGTACACTTCCTTTGGCAAAGAAACCGCCAAAGGCTATGATGCGCCCGACTTGAAAGAGTTTTGGCAAATGGGGCAAATCGTAGAAGGCGAAGAATTGTCTAAAGCAGATTATCCTGATAATTTGGCAGTGGCTGAAGTGCCGGAGTTTTTTGATTTAGGGCAACAACTGTTTAAGAAATTTGAAGACAGTGCGCGTGAACTTTTGCGGGCTATTGGTATTCACTTGGGCATTGGCGAATATTGTTTCGACAAACACATTCACAATGGCAATTCAATTTTGCGCGCCATTCACTATCCGCCCATCACGCAAGAACCGAAAAGTGCCGTGCGTGCCGAACAACATGAAGACATCAACTTGATTACGCTTTTGGTGGGTGCATCGGCAGAGGGATTGCAGTTGCTCAATCGCCAAAAAGAATGGTTGGACATCACCGCACCCGAAGGTTGTTTGGTGGTGAACGTAGGCGATATGTTGCAACGATTGACCAACAACAAATTGAAATCAACTACTCACCGTGTGGTGAACCCACCACGCGAAAAATGGCACACTTCGCGCTATTCTATTCCATTTTTTACCCACCCTCGAAGCGAAATGCGCTTGGATTGTTTAGCTTCATGTGTAGATGAAAAACATCCGATAGCCTACGAGCCTATCTCTGCCGGAGAGTATTTGTCCGAGCGATTGATTGAAATCGGACTAAAGAAAAAATAGGGAATGTCTCTTTTGGAACTCAAAAACATTGTCAAACAATATGGCAATTACTACGCATCGAATGATGTAAGTTTTACGATTCCGAAAGGGAAGATATTTGGTTTGCTAGGGCCAAACGGTGCGGGTAAAACTACACTGATTAGGATGATTACGCGGATACTTTACCCCGACAGCGGACAGATTTTGTTTGCCGGGCAACCGTTACAAGACAAACACACCGAGCAGATTGGCTACATGCCCGAAGAAAGAGGTTTGTATAAGAAAATGAAAGTGGGCGACCATTTGATTTACTTGGCACGGCTGAAAGGATTAGACAAAGCGAAAGCTGCGGAGCGAGTTGATTTTTGGTTGAAGAAGTTTGACATCGAAACTTGGTATAACAAAACGCTCGAAGAGCTCTCAAAAGGCATGAGCCAGAAGGTGCAGTTTATCGCCACGGTTATTCACGACCCGAATTTGCTAATCCTTGATGAGCCTTTTTCCGGCCTTGACCCGATAAATGCTAAGTTGATTGAAGATGAAATCAGCGCGTTGAAACAAAGTGGCAAGACGATTATTTTCTCTACGCACCGCATGGAGCAAGTGGAAGAAATCTGCGATGAGATTGTACTTGTCAATCAAGGCAAAAAAATATTGGAAGGCACGGTGCATGAATTGAAACAACGCTTTAAGGAAAATAAATATAAGCTGTCGTTTCAAGGCCAGTTGACTGCTCCAACTATCGCCAACATGAAACTGTTGCAGCAGACGAAAACTGATTGGTTGGTACAATTTGATGCGGCTCATCAAGGCAATCAATTGCTGCGCCACGCCATAGACCAACAAGCGGAGGTCATTTCTTTTCAAGAAGTGTTGCCCACCATTAATGAAATTTTTATTCGACAGGTACAAGCCAACTAAATGCTAAAAATCTGGATCATCATACAGCGTGAGTATATCACAAGAGTGAAAAAGCCAGCCTTTTTTATCACTACGCTTTTGGCGCCATTGGGTTTTTTGGTGTTGATGGGGGCTTCTGTGTTTATATCTACTTATAATCAAAGCAGCACCAAAGTGGCCATCGTTGATGAAAGTCAGCAGTTCAAAGCGTTGTTTGAAGAGTATGGTTTGGCCGATGCGGATGATGGTTCGGTGCGGTTTCAAGTGGTGACAGAAAAGTATGATGACGTGTTGAAAGCGATGAACGCGAAAGAAGATGCCCCTTTTCAGGCGGTGTTGCATATTCCTGAAAATTTTGACGTTAATAATCCCAATCATGCGGCTATTGCTTATCGTTACAATGAGCGCCCGGGCATGGCCAAGCAGCAATTAATCACACAGCGAATGAATGATGCGATGGTGAAATTGCGGATGAAGTCAAGTAACGTAGACCAAGCTTTGATGGATGAGTTGCAAACCAAAGTGAAGTTGAATTTCGAGTCGCTAAAAGACCACAACGAAAACGCCACCTACACCACGGTGGCTTCCATCTTTGGCATGATTATGAGCATGGCAATTTATATCTCCTTGTTTTTTTATGGCACGATGATTATGAAGAGCGTGCAAGAAGAAAAGACGAATCGGATAGTGGAAGTTCTGGCCTCTTCTGTGAAACCGTTTCAATTGCTGATGGGAAAAATATTGGGCGTAGGTGCTGTGGGCATCACGCAAATCATTCTGTGGATGGGTTTAATGTTTGTGGTCAATATTGTAGTGGGCATTTTGTTTGGCTTTTCGATTGGTTCACAAATGCCCGCACCTAGCGCCATGCCCGCAGAAGCGATGGACGCAGATGACATGAATCGATTGATGTCTACCATTTCCGCTTTGCCGTTTAAGCGGATAATGATTTTGTATCCGATTTATTTTCTTGGTGGGTTTTTGCTCTATGGTTCTTTGTTTGCTGCGGTGGGAGCCGCCATGGGCGAAGACAGCGATCAGCAGTCGTTGATGTTGCCGATTTCTTTGCCTATCATCATTTCTGTCATCATCGCTATGAATGTAGTGAACGACCCCGACAGTTCGCTTGGGTTTTGGGCTTCACTCATTCCGTTTACCTCACCGGTGGTGATGAGTGCGATGTTGCCCTTGGTGAATAACGGTTGGCAGATTGCTGCTTCGTTGGTGTTGTTGGTAGCGGGATTTTTGTTCACCACATTTATTGCTGCAAGGATTTACCGTGTGGGTATATTGATGTATGGAAAGAAAGTTAAAATATCAGAAATTATGCGTTGGATATTCAGTAAAGCATGATTTTGGACTTCAGTATTCAGTAAGTATATTTAATCACAAATTAATAAACCCACAAAAAAACAAACTCATGAAAAATTACATTTTACTTGTTGTAGCAGCGGTAATGTTCTTGCCATCTTTTGCTCAGTTAAAAATTAATGATGTAACCCTCCCGGCTACATTCAAAACCGGTGAAACAAACTTAGTATTGAACGGTGGAGGTGTGAGAAAAAAAGCATTTTTTAAAGTATATGTTGCAGGTTTATACTTGACTCAAAAATCAAAGAATGCAGAAGCTATTATTAATGAAGATAAACCACTTGTGGTACGTATTGCCATCACCTCTTCTTTGGTGAGCAGCGATAATATGTCAGAATCAATCAGAGAAGGTTTCGCTAAATCAATGAAAGGCAACACCGCATCTTTACAATCAAAAATTGATGAGTTTATTGCCACTTTCAAAAAAGAAGCTATCAAAACCGGAGATGTATATGACTTAGTTTACACACCTGGAGTTGGCGTGAAAGCGTATAAGAACAGTAAACTGCAAGTGACTATCGAAGGTTTAGAATTTAAAAAAGCATTGATTGGTATTTGGCTTTCTGCCGACCCGGTGGATGCTGATTTGAAAACAGGACTTTTAGGTTCATAATTTCTCCATCTCACTTTAATTTCTCTAACTTATAATGATAAAACAATTTATAATCAACTGTTTTATGGCCATTGCGCCAATCGCAGTTTTTGCTCAGGTAAATATTGCAGTCGAAGAGTCTGACCGACTGTTTTCTAAAGGCACTCAACCATCTTTTCTGGTTGAAATTCCGGAGAACAAATTGAAAGACGTAGAGCGCGATTGGATGAAATACCTGAATACGAACAGTGCAAAAGGATTTAAGCCCGAAACGGTGAATGGCGAAATCATCATGCGCGGTGCGCAAAACAAAAATGTGTCGCCTGCTCCTTTTGTGGTTTACAGTAAGCTA
>CANGXE010000123.1 GCA_947457525.1 Bacteroidota bacterium
GAGATGGTGCGGCAGTTGTTTGAAACGGGAGTATTGCAGTCGGGTTTTTGGCATCGGTTTGCGATGACTTCGCACAGCCCCGTGGGCTTGAAGCCGGCAGAGTTTAAAGTAGAAAAAGTGGGGCCGGAGTTTGGCGGCTTTGCCGATAATGATTTGTATCACGAAGACAAGCTTGGAGCCGACCACGATTTGTTTGCCGAAGGTTTGCGCATTTCCTTGTTCAACTACATGCACGGTGCAGGGTTTGAGCTACCGCTGCAACAATGGTTTGCCAACAAAGTGCCCAACACCACCATCAAGAAAAACTATATTGAAAATTGCTTAAACGAAGGCTTGCGCATCATCAATAAACAACAAGCCGTGGTGGTTTGGTTGGGTAATATGCCGGAGATGCATTTGTTTGAAGCTACTATTAAAGGACAGCAGGTGTCCATGGCGGAATTGGAGTTTTTTGACAAGAAAAAAGATTGGGTGCTGCAACTGCGCGCGAAACAAGGCGAATGGTTAATGAACGTAATGCCGCGATTGCTCATCGCCTCCGAAAATCAGCCACTGCTTTTGAAAGAGTTGAAAGCGGATTATGAAACCTACATGGAAGATCGTTTCGAAGTATTTGAAACCTCTCCCGTTTGGCTTCAACTCCGTGAGCAAGGGTTGTTGGTCTTGTAAGCGATTGGAAGGGGTGCAGATAAGGTCTACCCAAAACATATCTGTCAATTTATCACACAAATTTTTTTTACTTACCAAAATTCATTATTTTCAGTTTAACTAAATGTAAACTGTATGAAAAGAATAATACTTCTTCTTTGTTTTTCTGTTGTGTTTTATGCCTACTCTTCAGCTCAGTGCGTTGAAGTAAATCAGCCAAAAGTGCTTTTGATAGGAGATAGTTGGGCGGCATTTATGAACACCGATCAAACCATTAACAATGCATTTAAGAACTGGGGGCATTCTAACTATAAGTTTGTGTCCAATAGCATTGTGTCAGAAAACGGTGCACAAACCGATGACTTTCAGAAAGTGAGCAAGCAAAATGAAATTGTGAATTTGATAAATGCTAACCCATCTATTGAGGTGATACATTTAAGTATTGGCGGCAATGATGTGTTAGGCGATTGGAAAGTTAGTTTTACGCCCGGTCAAACGGATACGTTGTTAGAGCAAGTATCAGAAAGACTAGATAGCGTTATTCGATTTTTGAAAAGCACAAAACCCGGCATTAAAGTATTGTGGAGTGGTTATACTTATCCCAATTTCGCGGAAGTAGTGGCTATGCCGGGTTTCTTGAGTGGTTCGCAACATCCATTCTATGGTACTTGGGACAACATGGAGCAACCTACATTTACGGAGTTGAATACCATGTTGAACAGATTTTCGGATTCAGTAACAGCTTATGCCGCTCTCGACCCGCAAGTTGATTTTGTAAAAGCCACCGGCTTGATGCAATATACATTTGGACAAACCGCACCGCTAGGCATCGCTCCCGGAGGAACATATCCGGCTTTCTCGGTACCACTTCCTGAAGGCGACCCTACTTACCCATCTCCTAAACAATCCATGCGCGATTATTTTGGTGTAACTTTAGATTGCTTTCACCTTTCGCCTAAAGGATATTTAGACTTGATTGAATACCACACACAGAAGTATTATCACAAACTATTGATGGACGATTTGTATTTGCTTTCTGAAGATAACGGTAACACCGGAGGAGTAACTTCAACATCAAATACTGCTAGCAACTTGAGGATTGGGGGAAGCTCTACAGAGTTTTTCGGGATACACTTATCATTCAACACGACAAATATGGCAGACACTACTTTGGCCAAAGCAAGTATATTCTTGCGCAGAGAAGCGCTTACCGGGTCTAATCCATTGAACGGCACTATTGATGTAAAAGTAAAGAGCGGAAACTTTGGAGCATCTGCCGCTGTAGAGGCGAGTGACTATGCAGCACCCGGAGATGGAACAGGTAATCCTTGTGTGTTTGGCAATAGTGCTAATAATGGTAATTGGGTAAGATTTGATTTGCCTGCTTCACTTTATCCTTTCATCAACAAAAACAGTAACACACAATTTATTATCAGCACACCAGGTTTTAATAGCGGAGATATGGCTTTTTCAGGAACTAGCAATCTAGATTATGCTCCGGTGTTAAACTTAAAATATGGCTCACCTTCGGTGTCGGTTAAAGAAGTAGAAAACTCCATCAAGTTTTCTGTGTTCCCAAATCCGGTGAAAGACCAATTGCAAATCGAAGGCGTGTATGGAGATATTCTTCGCCTACAAGTGGTTAACATTTTCGGTCAACAAATAGGCGTTAACCTACTAAACGAGAGAAGCATTAGTACAGAAAATTTACCTACAGGGAACTACTTTATTTCCATCACTACTAAAGAAGGCTCAGCTACTCAGCGATTTATCAAAGAATAAATAAGTCATGAATGAATTGAAATCGGCAGTCCTACAAACTGCCGATTTTTTTTGTTTATGTAACGTGCTTGGCTTTTCACACAACTTTTGTATAACTTGTTTCCTAAATAGAAAATTCTTGCAAACAGAAATGGTTGGTTTATCTTATGTTTAACCTATGATACAAAAATTACTCATTGCACTAGTCGGATTTTGCTGGAGTGTTCCGGTGTTGGCGGAGCATTGTTCCTCTTGCTATCCACTTTACTTTAAGGAGAACAAAGGGCAATGGGGAAAAGAAGTACGCTATAAAGCTGAATTGAAAAATGGAGCTGTATTTTTCGAGCAAAATGCCATCACGTTTAACCTAGTGGACACAAGAGATATTTTACGGATTAAGGGCGACCATCACAAGATGGAAAACTATCAGCCCACTATAGATTACACTATGCACTATCATGCATTTAAACTTCAGTTTTTGAATGCTAATCCTCAACCTGTTTTAAGTCCGGCTTCACCAATTGAAGAACATTTTAATTATTTTATTGGGAATGACCCATCAATGTGGGCATCGAAAGTACGCGGATTTGAGCAAGTAAGTTATTTGTCGCTCTATAGCGGTATAGACTTTAAAGTGATAGCGGAGCAAGGACAAATGAAATATGTCTATGAAGTAAAACCTAACAGTGATGCGTCTCAGATTAAAACTAAAATTATTGGTGCAGACAAGTTAAGTATCAATGAGCGAGGAGATTTGATGATTAGAACATCTGTTGGTGATTTAACAGATACTAAGCCATTCAGTTATCAAGTGGTGAATGGAAAACAAGAAGAAGTGTTATGCAAATTTGTGTTGAACGGTGATGTGTTATCCTACGAGTTTCCGAAAGGTTATAAAAAAGATAAACCGTTATTTATTGACCCTACTTTAGTGTTTTCTACCTACTCCGGTTCTACTGCCGACAACTTTGGCTATTCAGCAACCTACGACAGTAAAGGAAATGCGTTTGCTGCCGGTTCATCATTTGGTACCGGCTATCCCTTAACGGTTGGAGCCTATCAAATGACTTACGTTGGTGGCACCACCATAACTTTCAGTAACGGAGGAACATATCCTGGAGCAGATATAGGTATCACTAAGTATAACGCCACCGGCACACAACGAATTTTCTCTACCTACCTCGGAGGCTTTGGGCAGGACTTGCCGCATAGCCTCGTGGCAAATGCAGCAGATGAGTTATACATCTTAGGCACTACGAGTTCCGCTACTTATCCTACTACTACAAATGCTTATGACAAAACCTACAACGGAGGAACAGATCCGGGCGTGTTTGATGGAATTGCTGCACATTTCAGTGCTGGTTCAGACATTGTGATTTCCAGATTGAGTGCAGATGGTTCGCAGTTATTGTCTTCTACTTATGTAGGTGGCTCAGGAAACGATGGATTGAACTACCGAGCAGGCCAACCTTATTCTACTCCCGGTTTCACGCGCCACAATTATGCCGATGAAGTACGTGGAGAAATTGATATTGACAAAAACAATAATGTGTATGTGGCTTCTTGTACACGCTCCGCAGATTTTCCTCGTTCAGCTACCTCCTTTCAAAATGCTTTTGGTGGTCAACTTGATGCTTGTGTGTTTAAAATGGATGCCAACCTAGGTAACATGATTTGGAGTACCACGTTTGGTGGCTCGGATGATGATGCAGCTTACTCAGTGGTAATTGATGCTAGTGAAAATTTATTTTTAGCCGGGGGTACTCGTTCAACTAATTTTCCGGCCACGGTTGGTGCTTTGCAAACAGCAAATGCCGGTGGGGAAACGGATGGTTTTATTACACAAGTTGATAAAAACGGACAAATCAATATCGCCTCCACTTACTATGGTTATGCTGATTATGACCAAATTTATTTTGTGGATTTAGATAAACAAAGTAATGTCTATGTTTTCGGGCAAGCTGACAACTCCGGTTCGCAATACATTAAAAATGCGCTCTATAGCAACACGAATGGCGGGCAGTTTATATCTAAATTGAACAAAGACCTAAACAATGTGGAATGGTCTACTTCATTCGGTCGCGGATTGGGGGTAACAGATATTTCTCCAACAGCTTTCTTAGTGGATGTGTGTAATAGTATTTATGCTTGCGGATGGGGAAGTCAAGGCACCAACAACATCGTTGGTGGTTCTGCGGGCACCACTGGTTTGGATGTCACCCCCAATGCATTCAAAGCAACAACAGACGGTCAAGATTTTTATTTGATGGTGTTGAAAGATGATGCTTCTGCTTTGACGTATGCCACATTTATGGGTGGTAATATAAGTGGCGAACACGTAGACGGTGGCACTAGTCGTTTTGATCGCAAAGGTGTGGTGTATCAATCGGTGTGTGCGGGTTGTGGTAGCAATGACGATTTTCCAACCACAACGGGTGCTGTGTCAAACACCAATAATTCAAACAACTGCAACAACGCGGTATTCAAATTCAATTTAGATTTACCGACTTGTCTGGCTGATTTTTCTGCACCAAACTCTTGTGAGAACATTCCGGTTTCTTTAACCAATTTAAGTTCGTCACAAAACACACCCGACTATGAATGGTATTTTGGCGATGGCGCATCTTCTTTTCTAGAAACTCCTTCGCATACCTATATACAACCCGGATTGTATGATGTTACCTTGATTGTAAAAGACCCAACTTCGTGTAATGGTAGCGATACAATTACTAAATCTATTTTAGTAATTGGCTCCAATGGTACATACACATTGCCAACGCAAACTATCTGTAGTGCTCAAAGTATTCAGATCGGTATTCCGCCATCCACCGACCCCACCATCTCATATCAATGGACACCTACAAACACTTTGAGTTCTTCAACTATTGCTAATCCTTTTGCATCGCCAAGTCAAACTACTACTTACACTTTGTTGGTGTCTAATGGAGTTTGTATAGACAGCTTCAAACAAACTATAATTATTTTTACCGATGCACTTGCCTTGCAAGGTACCGATGTGCTTTGTCCGGGAGATACACTCCAACTGCAAGTGACGAACAGTCAGCCTAATCAACAACTTACTTTCTCTTGGCAGCCTGCTAATCAAATTATCAGCGGTGCTAGTACAGCAACACCCTTAGTTAGTCCTTCGCAGAATACTACATATATTGTTACTGCCACCAA
>CANGXE010000124.1 GCA_947457525.1 Bacteroidota bacterium
ATGTATCAAAACGACAAGATGCTCGCCTACACGCGCGAGAACTTGGCAAGAATGAACCGCGTGCTGACAACCATAAACCTCGATTCTAAACTATACAATGCGGTGAGCGAACTCAAAGAAGAATGGCTTTGGGTGATTATCACAGAGCCATGGTGTGGCGATGCGGCACAGATTGTTCCTGCTTTGCATACCATCGCCTCGGTGTCGGAGAAGATTACTTGTCGCTATGTGTTGCGCGACACGAACCAAGCGGTGATTAATGCTTACTTGACCAATGGCGGACAAGCCATTCCCAAATTGGTTTGTTTTCGAAAAGCAGATATGACGGAGCTGGGCACTTGGGGGCCGCGCCCGGTTGCGGCACAAGCCTTGGTGGATGATTTTAAAGCTAACACTAATGGCAGAACCTTTGGCGATTTTGTGCGCCAACTGCACGCTTGGTACGAAGAAAACAAATCAGCCGATGTGCAAGACGAACTGACGCTGCTCGTCAAAACTTGGAAAGAAAATTCACTTAAATAACCACCTACATAATAACGCATGAGTCAAGTAAAGAAAACATCAGACATCAGATTTAAAATTGGATTAGACGAGCGCAACGTGCCGCTCGATATCAAATGGCAAGCCAGCGACTCGAAAAATGATGAGTTGCGCGATTGCAAAAGCATCATGATTTCGATTTGGGATGCGGTGCAGAAAGAAACGCTGCGCATCGACCTTTGGACCAACGAAATGACCACGGACGAAATGCACTCGCATTATTTTCAGTCTTTGTTGTCTATCACCGAGTCGTATGTGCGCGCCACCGGCAACCCGATAGCGATGGAAGACATGAAAAAATTTGCCCAAGAATTGGCGAAGAAAACAGCCGATTGGGAAGATAGTAAATAGATGACCTCGCTTGTATGTAATAAATCGGAGCCGATTTTCGTTTCGATTACATGAAGCAGAAAAAATACGATAAATCAACCATGCTAAAAGTCGGCATCACCGGAGGAATTGGAAGCGGCAAAACAACTGTCTGCAAGTTGTTCGAAGCCTTGGGGGTGGCGGTGTATTATGCCGATGATCGTGCGAAGTTTTTGATGCAGCACGAGCATTTTTTGATTGACCAACTCAAGCAAAACTTTGGCGAAGAAATCTATGACCACGGACAGTTGAATCGTGCCATGCTGGCGCAAAAAGTGTTTGGCAACAAAGAACAATTAGCGCTGCTCAATTCTTTGGTTCATCCTGTGGTATTTCGCGACACAGAGCGTTGGTATCAAGAACAATTGACTGCAAAGCCGCCTTATGTGCTCAAAGAAGCCGCCCTGCTGGTAGAAACCGGAGCGTATAAATTGCTTGACCAATTAATTGTGGTGAGCGCACCGTTGGACGTTCGCTTACAGCGCGTGGTCGCCAGAGATAAAGTAGCCGCTGCCGAAGTGACGCAGCGCATGAATAATCAATTGGCGGAAGAGGAAAAACTTAAACTCGCGGACTTTGTCATCGAGAACAACAGCGACCTCGAAGCTTTAAAAATACAAGTAGAAAAAATACATCAAGCATTAATCGAACAAGCAAAACGCAAACATGAGTAAACAGTTACGCATCGGTATTTTGGGTGGAGGCCAGCTCGGCAGAATGTTGTTGCAAGTAGCAGCTAACTATCCGGTTCACACCAACGTTTTAGAGCAAGGCGCAGATGCTCCGGCAGCCAAGTTGTGCCACTCGTTTACCGATGGCGACATCCGCGACTTCGACACGGTTTATGCCTTCGGCAAAACGGTTGACGTGTTGACCATCGAAATCGAAAACGTGAACCTCGAAGCCTTGTTTAAACTCGAAGAAGAAGGCTTGACGATTTACCCTCGCCCACATGCCTTAAAGATTATCAAAGATAAAGGCTTGCAAAAACAATTTTACTACGACCATCACATCCCTACATCCAATTTTTATTTATTAAACACAAAAGCAGAACTTGAGGCGAAAGCAGATTTTCTTCCGGCTGCGCTGAAATTGCGCGAAGGCGGCTATGATGGCAAAGGTGTGGAGTTGATGCGCAGCACGGCTGACTTCGTTCGGGCTTTTGACGAGCCGACTGTGTTGGAAAAAATGGTAGACATCGACAAAGAGATTGCCGTGATGGCCGCTAAGAATGCAGCCGGTGAGTTGGCGGTTTATCCTCCGGTAGAGATGGTGTTTGACCCGCGCTACAACTTAGTAGATTTCCTTTTGGCTCCGGCCGCATTAACCGAAGCACAAACCAAAGCGGCACAAGCCTTAGCCTTGAAAGTGGTGGAGGCGTTAGACAGTCCGGGTATTTTTGCCGTAGAAATGTTTCTTGACAAAAGCGGAAACATACTGGTGAACGAAACTGCGCCACGCACCCACAACAGCGGTCATCAAAGCATTGAGGGTAATTATTCTTCGCAGTATGATATGCAGATGCGCGTGTTGCAAAATCTGCCTTTGGGCGACACCTCCAACGTACAACCCTCCTTGATGTTGAACCTCATTGGCGAACCCGGCTTTTCGGGCGAAGCCGTTTATTCCGGTTTAGATTTAGCGGTGAAACTGCCCAAAGTGTATGTACATTTATACGGCAAAACGCACACTAAACCCGGCCGTAAAATGGGCCATGTGACCATACTCGGTAACAACACCGAAGAGTTGATGCAAAAGGCAGCATTTGTCAAACAAGCCTTGAAAGTTATCGCATAAGCATTAGTTTTACTTCCACAATAAACCAGCAATATGAGCCAAGCCAAAGTAGGAATTATCATGGGCAGCGAAAGCGATTTGAAAATCATGCAAGAAGCAGCCGATGTGTTGCGCGAGTTGAATATTCCTTTTGAATTGACTGTGGTGAGTGCGCACCGCACCCCACAGCGCATGATGGATTATGCGCAATCGGCTGTGAGTCGTGGCTTGCAAGTGATTATTGCAGGTGCAGGAGGAGCGGCACACTTGCCGGGCATGGTGGCGAGCGTGACTACCCTTCCGGTAATTGGTGTTCCGGTTAAATCATCCAACTCCATTGACGGATGGGATTCGGTGTTGTCTATTCTGCAAATGCCTTCAGGCGTACCTGTTGCCACAGTGGCGTTGAATGGGGCAAAAAATGCAGGCATTTTGGCGGCTCAAATTATTGGCGCTTCTGACAAAGCCGTAGGTGAGCGCATCGGTAAATTCAAGAAAGATTTACAAACTAAGGTAGAAACCAGCATCCGCGAATTGCGCATTGCCGGCTTTGAAAATTCATTCGACCAAGACTAGAATAGTTTAGTCAAATCATAAATACCAATGTAGCGATTGGTTGTAAACGCTTCTGCATATTTTACTCCGGCCGGCACTCCAAAATGAATGGCACGTGCGCGCACAAATTCCATAAACTCGGGAGAGGAGATGAAGGTGTTTGGCTCATCAGAGTTTGGGTTGTGAAATTGTGTTTTGAACGCGCGAATAGCTTCTTCTTTTTTGGCGAAATAATCAGAAATATCTACGACAAAATCGGGCGTGATGTGTAAGGCTTGAATGTAGTGATAAACCGCTTTTGGGCGAAAGGCTGCCTGCGTATAGCCATTGAATGTAGTTTCGATTTTTGCCAATCCGGAAAGAAAAGCTGCGTCTTTGGTCAGCTGTGCCGAGCGACCATGGTCGGGGTGGCGGTCGTTGATGGCATTGGTTAACACCACATCAGGTTGATACTTGCGAAAAATTTTAATTAGTTCTAATTGGTGTGTTTGGTCGTTTTGAAAAAAGCCATCCGCAAAACCCAGATTTTCGCGCACATGAATGCCCAAAATTTTGGAGGAAGCTTCGACCTCTTGCAATCTCGTTACGGCATCACCTCTAGTGCCCAGTTCGCCACGCGTTAAATCCACAATACCCACTTTGTGCCCCATGGCTAAGTGTTTCATCAAAGTGCCGGAACAGCCTAACTCTACATCGTCAGGATGTACGCCTATGGCTAAAATATCGAGTTTCATACGCCAAATTGTTTCAAGTGATGGTCGAGGTGTTTCACCAATAAATCATGCGCTTGTTGCTTGTTCAACTTACCAAACATCGGGTGCGGTTTTAGCTTCGATTCTTCACGCTCATTAAACACATCAATCATTTTCTTTAAGAATTCAAACTCTGTGTAGAAATCGCGCAGAGGTGTTCCCTTTTTACGGCTGATCATTTCGGGTGCGGTAGGTGAGTTTTTGGGAAACCACGGCAACCAATAAACAGCAATGGGAAATACTATTTTATTCGTGATGAAGTTGGAGCGGTCTTTACACTCTTTCATGCCCAACACAATCTTGAAAGCATCATTCATGTGTGCCAACATTTCCGTCACGTTCATAGTGCCCCAAAGTGCTTTACTGTCGGGGGTCAATTTATTCATGCGCGCATCAAATGCGGAGTAGTCAATAGTCATAGTTGCTCAAAATTAGAATGGTGTCTCCTCATCATAGTCATCTTTCTTGTGACGTTTTTCGAAGGTATCACCTTCGTCATCATTGGCTTTAGATTGAAGTGTTTTAAACGTCAATGGTTTGTTTTTGCTTGGTCCGGCAAGTTGGTCATACGAATCGCTGGCGCCCATTTCATCAAAGTTTTCAAACTTAGCGAAGCGATTTATAAATCGAGTTTTTACAGTTGTCACAGGGCCGTTTCGGTGCTTGGCGATAATCACTTCTGCCACATCTTTGGTGGATTGACCTTCATTGTCGGTTTCGATGCCGTAGTATTCACCACGATAAAGGAACATAACGATATCCGCATCTTGCTCAATCGCTCCCGACTCGCGTAAGTCCGAGAGAATTGGTCGCTTATCGCCCGTACGTGTCTCCACTGCACGAGACAACTGCGAAAGAGCAATCACCGGAATTTCTAACTCCTTCGCCAAGCCTTTCAACGAGCGCGAGATTTGACTGATTTCTTGCTCGCGGTTGCCGCCTCCTTTGCCTTCGTGGCTACCACTCATCAATTGTAGGTAGTCAATAACTACCATCTGAATATCGTATTGTTGTTTTAACCTGCGGCACTTGCTGCGCAACTCAAACACATTGATGGCCGGAGTGTCGTCAATAAAAATTGGCGCACTCTTCAAGCTATCAATCTTAGAAGTCAAAATTTGGTATTCGTATTCCTCGAGCGTACCGCGTCTGATTTTGTTGGCGTCAATGTGTGTCTCCATCGAGATAAGACGCTGCACCAACTGTGCAGAGGACATCTCTAAGGAGAATAAAGCAATCGGTTTTTTGTGGTCCACCGCAGCGTTGCGCGCCAAAGCCAAAGTAAAAGCGGTTTTACCCATGGCCGGACGAGCCGCCAAAATCACTAAATCCGATTTTTGCCAACCGCCTGTGGCTTTGTCTAGGTCAATAAACCCTGATGGCACACCGTTTAGGTTGTTTTCGCTGTTCTTCATCCGCACATCCAAGTCGGTCAATTCTTTCGAAATCAAGGACTGAATGTCTTCCGATTGGCGCTTCAAGTTGTTTTCAGCGATGCTGAACAGGTTTTTCTCCGCTTTGTCGAGTAGTTCCAACACATCTGTAGTGTCTTCATACGCCTCTTTTA
>CANGXE010000125.1 GCA_947457525.1 Bacteroidota bacterium
ATGGATAGCAAATCATCTTTCGATACTCCTTCTTTTCTTCGCGCCTCGATGATGGCATAAATCACATCATCCAAGGCTTGCATAGACTTTCGCTCTCTGATGTTGAAAGGTGTAGGAAACTTAGCGGGCAATCGAATGGGGTTATTCAGCTTCTCTACTGCATATTCATTCAAGCGCGTGATGTGTTCGCCCACTTGCATCGCTTTCTCTCTCGATAGGCCGCTGCTGAATATTGACTTAGAAATAATATCGAGCGTCAAATCGGTCATTTCGGGGAGCATGTCCACATCCCCACCATTTTCGCTATAAGCTTTAAATCGGTCTACGGCTTCTTCTGTGCGCGCCACCATCATGGCCGTCAGCGCTGCTAACTTCTGCTTGTGAAAAGCCGGCTGTATCAACTTGCGTTGCTTTTTCCAAAACTCGCCTTCGCTGGTCAGCAAACCATTGCCGAGCAACACCGCCAACATCTCATACGCCAAACTCTTCGTATAGTTCTTATTGTTCTCCAACAACACATACTTCGCAAACTCCGGCTTGGCTGCCACCACCACTTTGTTGAACGGCAAACTCAACGAAAAAATGTCGCCATACTTCGCATGAAACCGAGTTAAGGTTTTCATCGGATGGTCTTTCAGCAAATACGCACTGCCGAAAAGCCAGTGTTTTTCGGTGGGGAATGCAGGGACTTTTCGATTGGTGGTGACGCTAGACATAAGCTGTAGGTTTAAGTTTCTTTTTGAGGCGACAAAGTAACGCCTTTGCCGGTGTAATACTTGTAAAGGTAGGCTGTGCTCACTATGCCTAAGATAAACAGTACAATCGAAATCAATTCGCTCTGTTTAAACGCTCCCCCCATCACATGATATAAATCGCGGCCCGACAAATCTCTAAACTGCTCAATCACATAGCGCTGCACACCAATGAATATCATAAAGATAGTAAACACCATGCCGTGCATATACGTCAAGCGTTTGCGCAAACTCCAGAGTATAAGGAAAATGACAAAACACATAATAAATTCATAAATCGGAGTGGGGTAAACGGCCTGCGGCAGTTGCATACAGTGTTCCTCCACACAGCCCGGTATCGGCACGCCCTCGTTGATGATGTTGTGGGCATAGTTGTCGCTCCACATAAACTGCGGAAACCAATCCGGCTTCTGGTGCACGTTCACCACCCCCCAGTCGCCATCGCCCGAAGTCTGGCAACCAATTCGCCCAATGCCGTTGGCTAAAATGAACCCGGGCGCCACGCTATCAAACAAATGCGCCACGTGTATCTTCTTCCACTTGGCATAAATCGCAAAACCAATCCCCGCGCAAATCAAACCGCCATAAATACTCAAGCCGCTAAACATCGAGCCGATGGGGTCGTCCCAAAAATGAATGTAGTCTTGCGGGTTTTCTAAGTAGTTGAAAAAGTTAGCGCCCGTCACGCCCAACACTGCCGCTATCACCACCAAGTCCCCGATACTTTCGGAGGGATAATTCATCACTTGCTGTTTAATCGGCACGGGCAGCTGTTCTTTCTTGCGCGTGGTGTAGTAGTAATACGCCATCGCTCCTCCACACACCAAGCCGCCTATCCAGCTGCCGTAGGTAAACACCGAGCCGAGCTTCGCCAACAGGTTGCCTGTGCCGGGCATCATGTAGTCGCCTATCAGCAACTGACCGCTGCGCAACTGGCCCAAGTATGCAAACAACCCCAAGAACTTAAATCCGAGCATAAACATAAACAGAAAGTAAACGATACCCTCTTGCCACGATGGCCCTGCGCCCACTTCCTGCTCCGTAGCGATGCCACGCATTAAGCCCAGCTTCTCTCTGCGCCTCATCTCCATGGCCGCCAACGAAGCCGCCACAAAAAAGCCTACCGCCACCCAAAAACCATAACTGTATACCGGCAAAAAACGAAAGTCAGCCCAAGTGGCCTGACCGGATAACTCATATATAAAATCGGTCACACGACCATAACTGCGTAGTAAAATCATAAACACTTTATTAAAAGCGAATGTACACGATTTGTGGGGGTTTTCTGCATTGCGCATGTCCATTTCGCAGCGCGCACCCACCTTTGCCGCCATGGAACCACAAATCGGACTTTACGCCATCGTTGACGACCATGGCATCATTCACAGAACGATTATCGAAGAAGTGCAATACTTCAACGGAGCAGTCTATTGTGTGCGCTGCGCCAGCCTCGACCGGCAGTGGCACCGCGGCTTCTGGCCCGCGGAGATTAAATCGATTCTCCCCAACCCCGACCTCGATAAGTATCTGGCTGAACGCCAACGCAAGATAGCGCTGAGCAATCGCTATTTGTATAAACGGTGATGCAGCGGGAAGCAACGAAGTAATTATTTCTCACGGATTGCACGGATTACATGGATAGTTGAAAATTGACAACGGGAAACTGGACTTATTTAACCAATAAGCACACTCAAAACACTGAGGCTTTTTTGCAGCCAAGGAACGAAGCAGCAAAGTTTGATTTTAGCGGGGTTCGCAGCACCTACAGCCGCGTTTACGGCAGGAAAAATGGAAGATTGGGCAGGGGAAGTGGATTTTTTTGAGGATTGGGGCAGGTTTTTTGACCTGGTGTTTGTTTTCGCCTGTATTGGTGTTGTCACCAACAGGAGATTAACACGAAAGTCGAAATAGTTCACAGTACGTAGCCGCGTGGCAGACATATGAACGCGAAGAAGCGGACAGTAAAGGCCATGAAATGAAGCCAACGCGTGGGAAGTTTTTCTAAGTGCTTAAGCTCATGGCTGCTGCGGCTTCGCCTTTGACGTAGCCGAAGGTGGAGAACTCGAAGAGGTAGATGGTGCGCAGGGTGTTCACCCAGTCTTCGCGGTAGGGCACCGCTACTTTGATATAGTTGTCGGTGAAGCCATACATGATGCCATTGTCGTTTTCGGCTTCAAACAGTACCGTGCGCTCCGTGCCCAGGTGTTGCTCGTAGAAGTGGCGCTTCTTTTTTTCCGACAAGATGCGGAGCATTTTGTTGCGCTCTTTGCGTACGGCTTGCGACACTATGGGTTCAATGTTCAGGGCGCGGGTGTTGGCGCGCTCGCTGTACGTAAACACGTGCAGATACGACACATCGAGCGAATTGATGAAGTTGTAGGTTTCGAGAAACTGTTCTTCGGTTTCACCCGGAAATCCGACAATCACGTCTACGCCAATGCAAGCGTGAGGCATCACGGCTTTTATATTCTCTACCCGCTCGCGATATAGCTTGGTGAGGTACTTTCTGCGCATGAGCTTGAGTATCTTATCCGAGCCGCTTTGGAGCGGAATGTGGAAGTGGGGCGTGAAGGTGGGGCTCTGCGCCACGAAGTCGATAATATCGTTAGTCAATAGGTTCGGCTCGATAGAAGAAATGCGCCAACGGTTCACGGCTTCGAGCGGCTCGAGGGCGCGGATGAGGGCAAAGAAATCTTCTTCGGTGCGCTCGAGGCCATCGGTGGTCTTGCCAAAGTCGCCAATGTTAACGCCCGTCAGCACCACTTCTTTGACGCCCGTGGCGGCTACTTTGCGCGCCACTTCTAGTGTCTTTTCAATGCTATTGCTGCGGCTCTTTCCGCGCGCCATGGGGATGGTGCAGAAGGAGCAGAAATAGTCGCAGCCGTCTTGCACTTTAAGAAAACTGCGGGTGCGTTCGCCATGCGAATAGGCATCGGCATAGAAGCCGACATCGTCTATGGCTCCGCTGATGACCTTGGCCGCAATGTCGGTCTCGAGTTGCTCGAGGTAAGTGTGTATCTTAAACTTTTCGTTAGCGCCCAGCACAAGATTTACTCCGTTGATGCCCGCTATCTCCTCGGGCTTTAGCTGTGCATAGCAACCCACCACTACGACTTTAGCCTCAGGGTTGGTGCGCTTGGCGGTCTTCACAATCTGCCGCGTTTCTTTGTCGGCATTTTGGGTGACGGAGCAGGTGTTGATGATGTAGTAATCGGCCACTTCGCCAAAGTCTACTTTCTGATAGCCTTCGTCAACAAGCGTTCGGGCGATGGCCGAAGTTTCGGAGAAGTTGAGCTTGCAGCCTAGAGTATGTAGCGCGACTTTGCGGTTATAAAACATGGGTGGCAAAAATAGTAAACTAGCGGGAAAAAGATTGTTTCTCACAGATCGCACAGATAAACACGGATGATTTGAACGCTGAATTATTCCACCCCCCCTCTGCTTAGCAAACGGAAGACAAGGCGGAATTGGCTAAAAATTAAAGCAGTTCACAATATGTAGGGCAAATCATTTCTACCGATAGTGTAGCGCCTACACTAGCCGGGCTTACATTCGTGGCATGACAAAAAGGGTTCGTGTTGGTTTATTTGGCGTAGGGCACTTGGGGCGCATTCATCTTCGCTTGCTGAAAGAGATAGCCGGATTTGAGGTGATTGGCTTCGTAGACCCGGACGATGCGAATGCCGAAAAAGCCATAGCCGAGTTTGGCGTCAAGCGTTTCACCGATGCCACCACCCTCATCACCGCGTGCGATGCGCTCGACATCGTTTCGCCCACCACTACCCACTTCGCCATTGCCGAACAAGCCATCAAACAGTTCAAACATATCTTCATCGAAAAGCCTTTGGCGGCCAACATCACCGAAGCCAAGGAATTGGTGAAGCTAGTAGACGAAGCCCGTGTGAAAGCGATGGTGGGCCATGTGGAGCGATTTAACCCCGCTTTGCTGAGTTTGAAAGACAAGGACATACATCCGATGTTTATTGAGGTGCACCGCTTGGCAGAGTTTAATCCGCGAGGCACAGATGTGAGCGTGGTGTTGGACCTGATGATCCACGACATTGACATTATCCTCAGCCTCGTGAAAGCCAACGTGAAAAAAGTGAGCGCAAGCGGTGTGGCTATTGTGAGCAAAACGCCAGACATAGCGAATGCACGCATCGAGTTTGATAACGGCTGTGTGGCAAACATGACGGCCAGCCGCATATCCGTAAAGAGTATGCGCAAGATGCGGATATTTCAACCGGGCGCCTACATCAGCATGGACTTCTTGAAAAAGAAGAGCGATATATTCAGCATAGCCGACCAAGCACCTGCCGATGCCGACATCAATTTCTTTGAATTGGAGCTACAAGACAAAGCGAAAAAGTTTATCACTTTCGAAACAGCCGAGAAGAAAGATGTGAATGCCATCAAAATGGAACTTGAGCTGTTTCAAGAAGCTATTGTTAACGATACGCCTGTGCCGGTGAGTGCACAAGACGGCTACAACGCCATGCACCTTGCACAACAAATCCTCGACAAAATCAATCATCAATTGATGGTGAAAAAGTAAGTTTTGCTCCTCTGCCTTAGGCGCTAAATTATTTTCGGTTTAATTTGCACTAAACCAACTGAAACTTCGTTTACGTTTTTTCTATTCCCTGACATGCGCCTACTTTTCTTTTCGTTCCTCCTTGCTCTTTTGCTCAGCATAGCTGCTTGCGAACCGATGCCCAATGGTGGTATTCCTTTCTATCTGCAATGCGACAGTGTGACCTTACAAACTGATTACTTTACGCAAGGTGACAACTCGCAAGG
>CANGXE010000126.1 GCA_947457525.1 Bacteroidota bacterium
GGAGTGTTTATGCTGGCGCCCAAGTTTTGTGGAGCTCCCCAACCACTGTCAGCCTTGATGAATATATACAAATCAGTGGCGCCAAAATTATCAATAGGGGAAGCTGCAACGAAGAGCAATTTTCCGTCTTTGGACAAGTGTGGGTCATACACATTCACTGTGTCAGCAAACAAACCCAACTTAACCGGCTCTATCCAATGTTCGTTATTAAATGCTGAGTAGTAGACCTGACAAAACTGATTGCTCTTTTCCTCTTGTCCGCAGCGCACAAAATAGACTTCCTTTAAATCCTTTGAAAACGTTGGTGAGCTTTCATGAAAAACAGAATTTACCGGAGCGCCAAGATTGCTCACTGCTCCAAAACTTTTCGTTGATTTATCTACCACAAATAAATCTGACGGCTTTTCTCCTGTCCAACCGTCTTTCAAACTGCCGGTAGCGTCTGTTCTATTCGAAGAATAAATCCATTGATTATTCTTATAAGGTAGTAGTGCATAATCTGCATTCGGTGTGTTTAAGGGAGCAACATTCGTGACTTGTGTTTTCGAAAACGCTTTTAGCCATGTCAACGCTTCTCTACATTGATTGGCTTGCTGACGTCCTTCAAAACCGCCACTTGAGTTTCGCTGGTATTGTTCAAAAGATTTAATGGCATCCGCATACTTTTCTTGCTGCTTTTGCATCAAACCAAGTTGAAAAAGTGGCAGCAAACCACCATTTAGTTCCACACTTTTTTGAAACCATTTTTCGGCATTTGCATATTCATTGAAACGTTTGTAGCTGTCTCCCAGCCTGTAGGCTATCTTCTCTTGCGTGGCCATATCTTTGGCCACACCGAATTCTTTAGTCAAGAAATCTGTACTTTGATTAAAGAGTAACAATTCACGAGCAGTATTGCCATCTTTCACTTCAAATTTTTGCGTTTTACAAGAAGCAGCAAAAAGCGTGATGAGTAACAAAAATAAAGCTGTTTTTAAATTATACATGAAGCTAAAATAAGCATTATTCATGACCAAAAATTTCATACACCGTTTTACGAATACCTTTACTAATGGTATCTAACGGCAAATCGTTTTCGTCATTGCCAAAAGGATCTTCTATTTCTTCAGCAATAAGCTCAAGACTTGTTAAAACATAAAAGATAAACGCCACAACAGGCACACAGTAATAACCTAAGCTAAACACTAATGTCATAGGTAACGACATAACAAAAAAGAAGATAAACTTCTTCAAGAACGCACTGTAAGAATAGGGAATTGGTGTATTTTTAATTCGCTCGCAGGCGCCACAAACCTCTGCCATGTTTGACAACTCTTGATTCATGAGCAACACTTGTTCGTGAGCGATTACTCCTTGTTGCTGTAAAGCGAATACTCGTTGAATAATCTGCTTGGCTACAAAGTTAGGGTTATGTTGGTCTTGATGTATATTTTTTTGACTGAAGTCTGCATGGTCATCCAAGTCGGTGAGATGAACATTATTCCGCAAATGATTACGCAGCACAAACGGATAATTACTAATCATAGTAGCAAAAAAATCTTTTTCGTCTAGTCTGTTTTCCGGCAATAAGCTGACCAATTTTAAGGCTAAATTTCTACTACTGTTCACCAATGAGCCCCACAACTTCCTTCCCTCCCACCAGCGCTCGTAGGCGGAGTTGGTGCGAAACACCAAAAGAGTGGAGATAACAAAAGTGAGCATAGTGTGCATGATGGATAAATTCTTGATTTTGCTATCGTTGCTTAGCTGCAAATAATCAATTTCAATCCAAGATACTAATGCTGAGTAAAGTGATATGGAAATAATCATCGGAAACAAAGTACGTACAGTATCCGATTTGTGTAGTCTAAATATAAAGATGAACCAATCCTTGGGGTTGTAAGCTACCACTTGCGCAAAATTTTGCTTTTTAAAATAGAAAGTTGAGAAAGATTACTTCACGCTGATTAACTCAACATCAAAAATCAGCGTAGCCTTTGGTGGTATAATGGGTGCGCGACCTTGCTCGCCATAAGCCAAAAAATAAGGGATAATCAATTTGGCTTTACCACCTGTTTTGAGCAGCATGATACCTTCGTCCCAGCCTTTAATTACTTTACCCATGCCTATGGGAAACTCGATAGGTTGACTGCGCTTATATGAACTATCAAACACTGTTCTGTCTGTTAAAGCACCTTGGTAATGCACACTTACTTGCTGAAATTTGTTTGGTGATACTCCTTCACCCTCATGCTCCATCACGTAAGCTAATCCGCTTTCGGTAGTTACGGCACTAGGGAAGTTAGTTTTTACGAAATTTGCAAATTCTTCTTTTGCAGTTTGCAATAGCGCATCGTTTTTCTTGCGCAGCTCTTCTAGCTTTTTCTGAAAGTCACTCATTGCGCTAAAATAATATTTATGGCCTTCTTTCGGCTCTTACCGTTGCGATGGAAACATGAAACTCCATTCGCTTCAACTTACCGTTTTCATACTCATAAACATTTCTCGTGCCGTCCGGTGCTTTAAATTCATACATACTTACGCCAATATTTTTAAAATCAACAAAGGCTCCGTCTGTGTCGCAAAACAATCGCTTAACATTTCTTACATCTTTAAAATACAACGTAGCAATGGAATGTGTGGCTGCTTCATTGATTGCCCATTTCCCTTTGTATCCATCTACTTGATAAGCTTTGCCATCCCACTTGATGTTTGTCCAACGCTTCACTTTACCATTTTGCACTTCTTTATGAGTTGACTTAAATAGTTTTCCGTTGATGTAGGTCACCTCATGGGAAGATTGATTATCGTATTCCATCCACAAGATTTTTGCCTTGGAGTTACTGGTAAGTGTATAGATTTCCGAGCTATCATTAACCTTCTTTTTTGTCACTGTTAGGTAACCGATTTTGTCTTTATACAAAAACATATCGAAAGTCATGGTCTCTTCCGCAATTAGTGGAAGAGACATGGAACAGAATAAAATTGAAAATATAAATGCAAGGCGCATGATGAAATACTAGTTTAGCGCTGCTTCAATAGCTTTTATTACTTCTGCTTCTGTAACTTTTGTGCCCGGCTTAAACGAAGCAATAACTTTACCATCTTTTCCAATCAAATATTTTTGAAAATTCCATTGGACACCTCCATCTACCACACCATTTTCAGATTTGTTGGTGAGATAAGCATATAATGGATGAATGTCTTTGCCTTTCACCGATATTTTAGAAAACATCGGGAAAGTAACTGCGTATTCACGGCTACAAAACTGCTTGATATCGGCATCTGTACCCGGCTCTTGTGCCATAAAGTTGTTTGCCGGAAAGCCCAATACCACTAGGCCTTTACTTTTGTATTTCTGATAGATAGCTTCTAAATCTTTATACTGAGAGGTGTAACCGCAGTAGCTGGCTACGTTAACCATCACAATGACTTTTCCTTTGTATTCGCTCAAATTGACGTCTTTGCCGTCAATGTTTTTCAATTTAAAGTCATAAACAGTTTTTGTAGGTGCTGCTACTAAAAAACTGAACAACAGGGTCATTAGGATAGCTTTCATAGGTTACGTTTTGTTTCTTTAAACAAGGTTAATATTAAATAGTTTAACGCCCAAGTTTGTAAGATTAGCCACTTAAATATTTAGATAGTTGAAAGCAAGGACTAATCCGTCAGTTTCCACTAATGAGACATCAACTACCTAAAACAAAACAGCCGACTTTTGAGGTCGGCTGTTATTATGATTTTTGTCAAATCTTATCTAATTAAAGTAAGACTGCCTTTAAATTTCTGAGTTATATTGTTCATCAAAGTTACCGAAGCGTAGTAGACGTAAACAGCTACCGGTTGTGCAGAGCCTTTAAAATCACCGTTCCATCCCTCTAGGAAATTGTTGGTTTCAAAAACTTTTTCTCCCCAACGGTTGTAGATGCGTAATTCATACGTTTTTACATTTGCTCCTAATGCAGCAAAAACATCATTGCGACCGTCTCCGTTTGGTGTAAAGGCGTTCGGGAAAAACACATTACCTACCGGCTGTACGTTTATAGTTATCGTATCAGAAACCGCACAACCCAATTCATTGGCAAATGTCAATACATAAGTGATAGTGTCAATCGCAGTAGCCACCGGGTTCGGGCAAGCTGAGCAGGTCAACAAACTATCAGGAAACCAGGTGTAAGTGCCCGTTGCGTTAGATGGTGTAACCACTGGTGTAAGAGGAACAGTCAACCCTTCGTAGGTTACTACATCGCTACCCAAATCAATAGTTGGCACCGGCACAAAAGTTACACTTACGGCATCAGCTGCGGTGCAACCAGTGCTGTTAGTTACTGTTACGGTGTAAAGGTTTGTGGTGGTTGGGGTAATTGATTGCGTTTGCTCTCCGCTGCTCCAATTGTAGGAAACAAAACTGGATGGCGCTGTTAATGTCACTAAAACGCCTTCACATTCATTGGCGTCTTGTCCCAAGTTAATCACTAAATCAGCCGTTTCAATTATTGAGGCTGAGCCTGTGCCGGAACATCCGCTATTATCAGTAGCTGTAACGTTATACGTACCGGCCGACAATCCAGAAATGGTAGCTCCCGATAATGCTCCTGTCCAAGTATAAGTAATTGGCGATGTTCCTCCATTTGGCGTAGCCGTAATGGTGCCATCATTTGCCCCGAAGCAAGTAATATCTGTAGCCACTAAACTCAACGTCAAATTATTACTGCTTGGTTGAACAGTGGCAGCGCTTGTCGCTGTGCAGCCGTTGGCATCGGTAGTTACAATGGTGTACGTTCCTGATGCTAAGTTATTGAACACGTTTGACGATTGGCCGGTTCCTCCGTTAAGGGAATAGCTATAAGGAGCCGTACCTGCTGTGGTAATAGTTACAGTAATGACAGCATTGTTTTGTCCGCAACTTCCATCTACAGCCGCAGCTGAAGTTTGTAAGTTACAACAGTTGGTTGGAGCTGTCAAAGTAGCGGTAGCTGCTGCTTGGCATCCTTGGTCGTCTGTCACAGAAACGCTAATAGTTATTGCATTTAAGTTAGTCAATGTTTGTGCAATAGCGATTGGAACTGTTATACTAAACGGTGTTCCACCAGTATCTACAGTAACTTGATAAGGTGCGGTACCACCGGCTAAATTAATAGTGATAGCTCCATCACTTCCGGCACATGTTGGATTAATCGGATTGGTTAAAGTCACCGCTAATGTGCTGTTGGAGTTGAGGGTAAACGATGTATCAATAAAACAATTTGGATAGGCAACATCAGTGATTGTCACTAAATATGTACCCGGTCCAACACTAGATATGTTATCAACGATTTGCCCACCGCCCCAACTGTAAGTATAGTTACCTGAGCCATTGGTTGTAGTTAACTGAATAGCGCCATTCGTTTGCGCACAAGCAGGTTGAGTTAATGCCGCTGAAACGATAAATGTGCAGCAGTTGGTAGGTAAAGAAAGTGTCGCACTATTTGTAGCCACACAACCTTTGGCGTCAGTAACATATACACTCACCGTCCCTGCAGAGATATTGGTTAAAGTGTGCTAAACACCAA
>CANGXE010000127.1 GCA_947457525.1 Bacteroidota bacterium
AGTGAATAATTATGGATGAAGCTCAGCACAGAAAGAATTGCCCAAACAAATAAAAACAACCACAACATAAAATGAACACGAAAAGCTGCCCAACCGGTACCATAGAGTTGCATATCACCCAAATTTAACTGGCGAATGACTTGTCTAAAATGGTCGTTACTCATGGCGTTGATAGCTTCGATAGTGTTGCCGCTTGAAGTGTACTTTATGCCCTGCATAGTGGAGGCTGTTGAAGCAAAAATCGTAAGCTGTTCTGCACTTAAGGAAGAGGAAATTTCAGTTTGTTCTTTAATCACTCTGTTGCTTAGAAAATCTTGCACATTATCATGATTGTAGTGATAAGCCAAAAATAGCCCAACAATAAGTAGTAACCCTGTGATGTACTTAGCATTAACATATGGAATTCGAAAAGTAGAAGGTGGACGATTAGGGTCGTTTTGTAATTTTAATATTCCACCACTTACAAGCACAAAGGCAAATAATGTACCCACACTCGTTAAGTCAATCACTACGTTCATGTTTAAGAACAAAGCCGGAATGGCTACCAATGCTGCGGTTAATCCGGTAGAGAAACTCGGAGTTTTGAACCGAGGATGAATGCGAGAAAATATTTTAGGCAGTAATCCATCGCGGCTCATCGCCATCCAGATGCGCGGTTGCCCGGCCTGAAAAACAAGCAAAACGCTAGCTGTGGCAATCACCGCACTCACCGCAATCACTCCCGCCAACCAATCCATTTTTAACTCTTTAAACACATAAGCCAACGGGTCGCCTACGTCAAGTTTAGTATAGTTTACCATTCCTGTAAGTACTAGCGCCACCGCTACATAAATTACGGTGCAAATCACCAACGCATAAATCATACCTCGCGGTAAATCGCGTTGTGGGTTTTCACATTCTTCTGCTGTAGTTGAAATGGCATCAAAACCGATATATGCAAAAAATACTGCTGCTGTACCTTTCAAAATTCCTCCCACACCATTTGGCAAAAATGGATTCCAATTATCAGGATTGACATAGAATGCTCCGACTACAATCACCACAAAAATCACCGCCAATTTCAAAAATACCATCACATTGGCGCTGTTCTTCGTTTCTTGAATGCCTACAAAAATGATAGCGGAGATAATTAGCACAATCACAAAAGCCGGAATGTCACAGATAAACCGAATACCTAAGAATATGGGCGCATTTTCCCAAGCCATGATGGCTGCTTTGCTGCCGATTTCTTGCGCGGTCCAATAATCCATGGTCAAATAATCGGGTATGTGCCAACCGAAGCCATCCATCAGGGTGGTAAAATAATCACTCCATGAAATCGCCACTGCGATGTTGCCAATGGCATACTCCATCAACAAATCCCAACCTATCATCCACGCAATCACTTCGCCAAACGCCACATAAGCGTAAGTGTAGGCACTACCACTCACCGGCACCATACTCGCAAACTCGGCATAGCACAAAGCGGAGAATCCGCAAGCGATGGAAACAAATAAAAAGAGAAAAATAATACCCGGTCCGCCATCAAAACTTGCTTTGCCAATGGTTGAGAATATGCCGGCACCCACCACTGCCGCAATGCCCATAGCGGTGAGGTCGCGCACACCCAACGAGCGCGTTAGTCGATGAACGGGTTCGTCATCGCTCATGCCCGATTCCATATCAGCAATGGCTTTACTGACTGATTTCTTTCTAAATATATCTTTCATCGTTCTATTGTCGTGCTAAATATAGAAAAATGATGGAAGTACATTTTTTGAACCACTTTTTTGTTACTGAAAATGAAATGTTCATCTTGCAGCGGTGAAGTATAATTTTATAACTATTGAGGGCTGCATCGGTGCCGGAAAAACCACTCTAGCCACCAAGCTGGCTGAGCGTTTTGGAGGAAAGTTGATTTTAGAGCAGTTTGAAGACAATCCTTTCTTGCCTCAGTTTTATGAAGACCCCGAGCGACATGCTTTTCCTGTGGAGCTATATTTCATGGCGGAGCGTTTTCAGCATTTAAAGCGATTGCTTTCTGAGGCTGATATGTTTACTTCATTCACCGTAGCCGATTTTTTGTTTCAAAAGAGTTTGATTTTTGCCAATGAAAATTTGAACGAAAACGAAGCGAAACTCTATCGGATGTTGTTTGATATGATTAATACTACTTTGCCAAAACCGGATATTGTGTTGTATCTCTATGCACCGGTTGAAAAACTTTTGGCCAATATCAAACGCAGAGGAAGAGATTACGAGCAAAACATTACTGCCGAATATTTAGAGAATATTCAACAAGCTTATTTGAGTTATTTTAAGCTACAAACCGGCAATCGTGTAGTCTTACTTGATATCAAAGATTTAAACATTGCTGACAATGAAGCTGATTTCGATAAAGTAGTGGCGCTGTTGCAACAAGATTTTACGCCCAGTTTGCATTACGTCTAACTAAATTTTAAAGACGCATTTTTTTGAACATATCCCAAATCACTATTCCTGCGGTAACAGCTATGTTTAGCGAATGCTTCATGCCGAACTGTGGAATTTCGATGACCTTGTCAGCAGTATTCACTACCTCTTGCGCCACACCATCCACTTCGTTGCCGAGCACAACAGCATATTTTGCGCCCGCCTCGGGTTCAAATTCATGTAAAAAAGTTGCGTTTTCAGCCTGTTCAATGGCGAGTACGATATATCCCTCTGCCTTTAATTTTTCAACAGCAGCTAAGGTGTTTTCATGATATTGCCAAGCTACGGTTTCTGTGGCGCCAAGTGCTGTCTTATGAATATCGCGATGGGGTGGTTGCCCGGTGATGCCGCAGAGATATATGGCTTCGATAAGAAAACCGTCTGCCGTGCGAAAAACGCTGCCCACGTTCAGATGGCTGCGTACATTGTCGAGTACAATCACGAGCGGAATTTTAGTTTCCTCTTTAAATTCCTCGACCGACAAGCGAGGGAGTTCTTCGTTGAGTAGTTTGCGCATGGTGTTTAAAAAAATGATGAGCAAAGTAAGCACACTTTGTATTTTTACCCCAAGAGATTTTCTGCATTGCAGCAAACAACACACTAAATACTTAAAAAGATAGTAATACTATGGCTGTTCATCGGTCAATGATAAAAAGCGCCACCAGCGAAACGGAAACTCCGATGATGAAGCAATACAATGCTTTCAAGGCGAAGTATCCCGATGCGATTTTGCTTTTTCGTGTAGGAGATTTCTACGAAACGTTTGCGGAAGATGCACGCAGAACGGCTGCAGTGTTGGGCATTGTGTTGACCAAGCGCAGTAATGGTAAAGCAAGTGAAGTAGAGTTAGCGGGCTTCCCGCATCATGCATTGGACACTTATTTGCCAAAATTAGTTCGTGCCGGCCACCGTGTAGCCGTTTGCGATCAGCTCGAAGACCCAAAGTTGGCGAAGGGAATTGTGAAGCGAGGAGTAACGGAGATTGTTACACCGGGAGTGGTGCTTGGCGATAATATCTTAAACACCAAGTCAAACAATTTTTTGGCTTCCGTTTATTTTGAGAAAGACAACTATGGAGTGGCGTTTGTTGATATTTCCACCGGAGAGTTTTTCATTGCCGAGGGCAATGCGGCATACATTGAAAAAATGGTGAATACGATGTCACCTTCCGAAATCGTGTACCCACGCTCGAAGCACAAAGAATTTATTCAACAGTTTGGCACTAAAATATACGGCTTTAAGCTAGATGATTGGGTGTATAGCTACGACAACGCATTAGATATTTTATTAAAACTTTTTGACACCAACTCATTGAAAGGATTTGGGATAGAAGAGGAGCGTTACAGTGTGATTGCTGCTGCTGCCGCTGTGCAATATTTGAAAGATACCGAGCATCACAACTTAGCACACATCACCAAGATGACAAAGTTGACGGATGAGAAATATGTTTGGCTTGATCGGTTTACTATCCGAAACTTAGAGTTGATTTATTCACCTCATCCCGATGGTAAAACTCTTTTGGATGTATTAGATTTTACGACTTCTCCTATGGGCGCACGTTTGTTGCGCAGGTGGTTGGTGATGCCATTGTTGGATAAAGCAAAAATTGAAGAACGACTCTCCACGGTTACTTATTTTTTATGCCAAAAAACAACTGCCGAAGAGTTGAAGAAACTTATTCGCTCGGTAGGTGATTTAGAGCGGTTGATTTCAAAGGTATCATTAGAGAAAGTCAACCCACGCGAGATGACACAATTGAAAAGAGCTTTGCTCGCCATTCTTCAATTGCGTACAATTTTGTTGGAAACGAATCATCCTTCATTGGTAAAAATTGGCGACCGATTAAATCCGTGTTCTGTTCTTTCTGACAAAATTGCTCAGCAAGTAACCGAAGATGCCGGACCGGTGATTGCGAAAGGGAATTTTATTTGTGATGGAATAGATGCAGATTTAGATGATTTGCGGAGTATTAAAAATTCGGGCAAAGAATATATTCTAAATATCCAACAACAAGAGATTGTGCGCACAGGAATCACTTCGCTAAAAGTTGGTTTTAATAATGTGTTTGGTTATTTCTTGGAAGTAACAAATACCCACAAATCTAAAGTGCCTACGGATTGGATTAGAAAACAGACATTGAGCACAGCAGAGCGCTACATCACCGAGGAGCTTAAAATTTACGAGCAAAAAGTGTTGGGGGCTGAAGAAAAAATTCAAACGCTTGAAGAGAGAATATTTGCTGAGTTGATTCGCTTCGCTAAAGAGTATGTAGTCACCATCCAACAAGACGCTACATTAATAGCACGTTTAGATTGCTTGCTCTCGATGGCTGAAGCTGCCGAGCGGAATAACTACACTTTACCTACGCTGAATGATGGATTGGCCATTACTATCAAAAATGGTCGCCATCCTGTGATTGAACATCAGCTGGAAGTAGGCGATGTTTATGTACCTAATGATGTGTATATGGACAGCGACACAGCTCAAGTTTTTGTGATTACAGGGCCAAACATGAGTGGTAAAAGCGCATTGTTGCGTCAAACGGCACTGATTGTGTTGATGGCGCAAATGGGTAGCTATGTTCCTGCTGATGTAGCGGAGATTGGATTGGTCGATAAAGTATTTACCCGTGTGGGCGCTAGTGATAATCTAAGTGCCGGAGAGTCGACCTTTATGGTGGAGATGAACGAAACGGCAAGTATTATGAATAACCTTTCGGCCCGCAGTTTGATTTTGTTAGATGAAATCGGGCGTGGCACTTCTACGTATGATGGTATTTCTATCGCCTGGAGTCTAGCGGAATTTTTACACAACTATCCTTTGGGTAAACCTAAAACACTTTTTGCTACGCATTATCATGAGTTAAATGAATTGGCAGAAAAGTATCCACGCATCAAGAACTATCACGTTAGTGTGAAAGAAACCACCTCTAAAGTTATTTTCTTGCGTAAATTGGTGGAAGGTGGAACAGAGCATAGTTTCGGCATACACGTGGCGAAAATGGCCGGAATGCCCAAGTCTATTCTCGACCGAGCTAACGAGATGTTAAAGGAACTCGAAAGTCAAC
>CANGXE010000128.1 GCA_947457525.1 Bacteroidota bacterium
ATGCTAATCGATGAAAATTGGAGGGAGGAAACGCTAAACTTACTCGCGCTGACAGAGAACGAATTAGTATTTGATGGATTAAGTCAGGCTATAGGAGTGAAGCTATATTTTAAAAGACTGGAGGTAGAGTAATCTAGTTAAGTTCTTTCAGTTTAACAGGCACTACACCTATTTTTTTGCAAACTACTCCGGCTCCCTTGTTGGCCATTTGTGCCATTTCTTTCATCGTGTATTTTTGAACATAAGCCATAGAGGCCAAACTAATCACCGTGTCGCCAGCACCTGACACATCAGCTGCCTTGATGGCGCGCGATGGAACGATAAACGAGTTACCTTCTTTGGTGTAGCAAAATATACCATTTGCTCCAAGGGTGACCATCAAGTTTTTAAACCTGTTTTTTCTGCGTAATTCTTCGGCTCCGCTGCGCAAACTCTCAATGCTTTTAGGATTGATTCGATAACCAATTGCTTCAGACAGTTCCCTTAAGTTTGGCTTAAATAAATCAATGGCTTGATAATCGAAGAAGTTGCGCTCTTTTGGATCAACGGCCACCGGGATTTCGCTTTTAGTAGCGACCAGCAATATTTGTTTGATAAAGTGTTTGGTCAACACGCCTTTATTGTAGTCTTGAATGATAATAATATCAATCTTCGTGTTGCTCATGATGCGTTTAAATTCTTTGAGCAGTTGCGCTTCTTGTGCATCGGTGATATCTGCCACTTCTTCTTCGTCAAAACGCACCACTTGTTTATCTTCATCAAATACACGGGTTTTCAATGTAGTCACACGGCTTTTGTGTTGCAACACGTGTTCAGTAATGAGTTCATTATCTTCCATCAACTTTACCAATTGGTTGCCGGTGTCATCGGTGCCGACCATAGTCAGTAGGTGAGGAGTAGCGCCCAAATGGTGAATATTTAAAGCCACGTTGGCGGCTCCGCCCAATCTAGATTCTTTCGACAAAATTTCTACCACCGGAACAGGTGCTTCAGGTGAAATGCGGTTTACTTCGCCAAACAAGTAGAAGTCAATCATTACATCGCCAATGATGAGTACATGGAGATTGGAGAAGTTAAGTTTTGCTGCCATGAGCGGGTAGAAATTGAGTAAGGATTAAGAAAGTTGTGCAAAGGCTTTGCTGATGCGCTCACAAGCGGCAATCAATTTTTCCTCAGATGTTGCATAGCTCATACGCAAGCAATATTTATCGCCAAACGATTCGCCACTCACCATGGCCACCTTAGCTTCTGCTAAAAGGTAAAGTGAAATATCTTCCGGTGTGTTCAATGTTTTCCCATTGTATACTTTGCCAAAGTAAGCACTTACATCAAAGAAAAAGTAAAACGCCCCTTCCGGCAAATTTACTTTCAAGCCCGGAATGTTGCTCAATAACTCATAGACAGTATCTCTACGTTTTTTAAACGCTTCTACCATTTTCAAACTTGGGGTGATGTCGGTCATCAAAGCGGCCTCGCCTGCTTTTTGTGCAATGGAGCAAGTGCCTGAAGTAAACTGTCCTTGCATTTTGTCGCATGCTTTAGCAATCCAAAGTGGAGCACCGATGTAACCCAAACGCCAGCCGGTCATGGCGAAGCCTTTTGAGAAACCGTTTACGGTAATCACTTGCTCAAACACTTCGGGAAAAGAAGCTAGGCTAGTGTGTGCAGTGCCGGTGTAGTTGATGTATTCGTATATCTCATCGCACAGTACGTAAAGCCCGGGATGTTTTTTTACCACATCAGCTAAAGATTGCAATTCGGCTTGTGAGTAAACAGAGCCGGTGGGATTACAAGGGGAGGAGAAAATAATCAATTTAGTTTTTGATGTAATGTGTTGAGCTAATAACTCAGCAGTCACTTTAAAGTTCGAATCAATCGTAGTAGGAATTTCAACGCATTTGCCTTCGGCTAATTCTGCAATAGCTGCATAGCTCACCCAGTAAGGAGCCGGTAAAAGCACTTCATCGCCCGGGTTGATTAAGCTCAAGACTACATTGGCTATGCTTTGTTTCGCACCGGTAGACACCACAATTTGATCGGTGGTGTAGGTCAAATTATTTTCGCGTTTAAACTTTTCTACGATGGCTTTTCGTAACTCCAAATAGCCGGGAACCGGAGTGTATTTTGTATAACCTTCATCAATAGCTTTTTTGGCGGCATCTTTGATGTGTTGCGGGGTGTCGAAATCCGGCTCTCCTAGGCTAAGGTCAATGATGTCTTGTCCTTGCGCTTTGAGTTCGCGGCTCATTTTGGCCATTTTGATGGTGGCCGATTCTTGCATGTTGTTAATTCTGTCGCTGAGAATAGCGGTAGCGGTTTGGCTCATTTTGGTTGGTTTTTAATCGCGAGCGAAAATAGCTTTTGGCTATATACTTTTCGGAAAAATTATACGCATATAATTAACACTCTGAAAGCTAGGAAATCGGCTACTTGGCTTCCGGCTCAAACGATTGGTCACCTACGTCCCACCCTAACACTTTATCGCGGTGCTGCTCAAACAAATGAGGGTAGTGAATTTTGAGTTCCTGCACAAATAAATCGAAGGGAAGGTCGTCAAACTGACCATACTCGTGTAAGTAGTTCATGTATTTTTTGCCGCCATTGTATTCTTGAAAGACAGAATCGTTTTCTCCATCAAAATCTAAGGCTTGGGTGTCAAATTTTTCGCAAAGCGATTTGTTGAATGCCGGTGTACATTTCACCCATTTGTTGTTGAGCCAAAACTCATTGTAGCCATGGAACACAAATTTGTCGGTGCGTAACATGTCTGTGAATTTTTTGGTAGACAAATGGTTTTGTACAATAGAAAATCCTAAACGAGAAGGTATCCCAAGTGCACGTGCGGCAGCTGCCAACACCAATGACTTCTCGATGCAATAACCTGTGCCGCGCTCTAAAGTGAGCGATGCGGAAATCACCTCGGGGCGTAATATTAACTGATAAGGATTGTAGGTGATCGAATCCCGAACTGCGTAATAAAGGTCAACAGCTTTTTGTTGGTCGCTGTCGTTAGGTTGAGTGTATTGAGCGGCAAAAGCTTTTACTAGCGGATGCTCAACGTCAATAAAGTTGGTAGATTGGAGATAAATGGAAAGGTCTGGGTTCACAAGTAGGTAACTAGGGCTGAATTATGGTTTTTTGCAACATTCTTTTTTGGCTTCAACTCCGGCTGTGGTGCAAGTTGGGTTTTTGCAAGTTTTCGCACATTCATCTTTGCTCATGATGCAGCGGCCTCTCTCGGCTATCATCTTCGCACAAGCTTCTGCGCCTATTTGTTGTTCGCACATGGCTTTGTCCATCACGCAGCTATCGCCTTCCATGGTGCAAGTACCGCCACAAGATTTCATAGCGTTATCGCATTTGCCTTCACATTTGCCATCGCATTTTTCAGCACAAGCGGCATTCCCGGCTTGGCCGCAAGGTTTGTCGCAAGCTGCAGATTTTTGAGCACACGCGGCTCCGTTTTGATAGCTGCATTTATTTCTATGGCAATCGCCACCGCCTCGGTTAAATCCTTTGGTGACTGAAAAGCCAAAAGAAACTAAAGAGAGCAAGATGACCAACCAAGCTAATAGGCCGAAACCTCCGCTCAGAAACTCTGATTTAACTTTAACTAATAAATAAACTCCAGCGGCTATGGCTAATACGGAAAGGGCTATGGCTACCATTTTTATAAATTTGAAAGACAAATATAGCTAGTTTTGTCATATCTGTTTTCCATATACATTCGCCCAATAATATTTGCTACTCAAATTACCCAATATGCTAGACCTAGAAACCGAAAAAGCAAAGTTTAAATTTAAAATGAAGTTAGACATTCGCTGGAGCGATATGGATGAGATGCGCCATGTGAATAATGCGGTTTACTTAACGTATTTCGAGCAGGCGCGTGTTTATTATTTTCATGAGGCTTGCCAATGGGATTGGAAAGAAATTGGGGTCATATTAGCCAATTCACATGTAGAATATTTGCGTCCTGTGGTTTTCCCCAACCCTACTTATGTATTTGTACGCACGAGCAAGTTGGGCAATAAAAGTTTTGAAATTCAATATATCATTACGAGTTTCGTGAATGGAGTGGAGCAATTAACTTCAACCGGCTACAGCACCATGGTAATGTTTGATTATAAAACACAAGGGAGTGTGCCCATGCCCGACCATTTGAGAGAGCGCATCACCAATTACGAAGGACTAAACAACTAAGCCGTGTTACTACGTATAAATCCATACAATATTGACGACCGCTTGATCAGCCAAGTGGTCAAATGTTTGAAGAAAGGTGGTGTTATTATCTATCCTACCGACACGGTTTATACGCTTGGTTGCGACCTTACGCACCGCGATGCTTATGAGCGGGTGTGTAAGTTGAAAGACATCAAAGACAAGAAAGCTAACTTCTCTATTGTTTGTTACGACTTGAGCCATATTTCTGATTTTACTAATTCTGTTCCTACTCCGGTCTATAAAATGATGAAACGCTCTTTGCCCGGGCCTTACACTTTTATTCTCAATGGTAACCAGCATCTGAGTAAAATATATGGATACAACAAAAAAACGGTGGGTATTCGTGTGCCCGACAATCCAATAGCCCGCGCCATCGTAGATGAACTCGGTGCGCCCATTCTTTCTGCCTCCATTAAAAATGATGATACGATTTTGGAGTACATCACCGACCCTCAAGAGATTTATGAATTGTATGACCACAAAGTGGATATCGTGATTGACGGTGGCATAGGCGGAAATTTCCCTTCTACCATCATTGATTACACCGGAGAGGAGCCTTTCCTCGTGCGCGAGGGAGCCGGACCACTTCTGATTTAGCACTATTTAACGCGCACTATATCTCTCGTCTTTTACATTTGGGTTCAAATAAATTCAACCATGAAAAAACTATTGGCTGTTGCCACTATTGCACTCTTTTTGGCTTTCAAAGCCGTACCCGAAACATTTACTGCCGACACTAAGGCCTCTGCCATTCATTGGTTAGGCAAAAAAGCTAGTGGTCAACACGATGGGTTCGTTGGACTGAAGAGCGGAAAACTTAATGTAGAAGCCGGAGTGCCCAAGAATGGTGAATTTACGCTTGACATGAATGCACTGACCTGCACCGACATCAAAGACTCCGAAAGCAACCAAGGCTTGATTGAGCATTTTAAGAATGAAGATTTCTTTAACGTGGCTAAGTTTCCGGAGGCTACATTAGCAATTACAAAGTTTGCTCCATTAGCTGCGCAAGAAAATAGCATGGCGAACTACACCGCTACTGCGCTTTTGACGATAAAAGGGATTAGCAATGAGATTACTTTTCCAGTAGCATTTAGTCAAAAAGAAGCTACCGCAAAAGCAACGGCAACTATCACCATCGACCGCACCAAGTGGAACATCGTTTACAAATCAAAATCGGTATTCAGCACGCTTGGCGATAAGTTTATCTATGATGATATTACTTTCGATGTGGATTTGACCTTAAAGAAATAATTACTGTTTCTCAATGGAAGATGTAGCC
>CANGXE010000129.1 GCA_947457525.1 Bacteroidota bacterium
GGTCAGCTAATGCAAACCTCAAAGCAAGATAGCGGAACAAATTTGCAGTATGTGCAATTGAAAACCGAAAACATTGCAGCCGGCAACTACGTTTTAGAGATTAAATCGAAGGGACAAACCTTCCATCGCAAAATTGTAAAAAAGTAAATCACTTCGATTAAGTTTGATTTGAAATTTTTAGTATGTCAGAAACCATAAACAAACCACAACACATTACCAAACCCGATTGGCTGAAGATTAAATTGCCATCGGGTAAAGAGTTTAGTGAGGTGAAGCAAAATGTGGAGCAACATCGTTTACACACCATATGCGAGAGTGGAAAATGTCCCAACCAAACGGAATGTTGGGGAGCAAAAACAGCTACACTGATGATTTTGGGTAATGTTTGTACACGTTCTTGTATGTTCTGCAGTGTGGCTACGGGCAAGCCCGAAAACGTGGATATTACTGAGCCGCTGCGTGTAGCAGAAAGTGTGAAGCTTATGGGTTTGAAGCACGTAGTGATTACTTCAGTAGATAGAGATGATTTGATGGATGGCGGCTCCAAAATTTGGGCGGCAACTATACGTGCCATTCGCAGACACAACCCAGGTGTTACGCTTGAAACGCTGATACCTGACTTTAAAGGAATATGGGAAAACTTGCAACAAGTGATAGATGTGAAACCGGAGGTGGTTTCTCATAACTTGGAAACGGTTGAACGACTAACCCGCGAAGTGCGAATACAAGCGAAGTATGAGCGTAGCTTAGAAGTACTCTTGCGCTTAAAAGAAGGTGGCATAGAGCGAACAAAGAGTGGTTTGATGTTAGGATTGGGCGAAACTGAAGAGGAGATTTTTTCGGCCATGGATGATTTACGAAAATCAAAAGTTGATATTCTCACACTTGGACAATATTTGCAACCTACACGAAACCACTTACCTGTAGCCAAATATGTAAGCCCTGAAGAATTTGCACACTATAAAGATGTTGCGTTGAGCAAAGGTTTTCGCTATGTAGAGAGCGGACCGATGGTTCGCTCTAGTTACCATGCCGAAAAGCATTTGATTTAATTAGAAACTTCTGCATTAAAGATTTTACAAAACGAGTTTAAGAATACTGTTTTGTAATTATCCATTGTAACAGGTTGCTGTAACTCATTGGAAAGTGAGGTTACACCTTTGCCGGTCAACCCACAAGGAATAATTTTGTCGAAATAGGTTAAGTCCGTATTAACATTAAACGCTAATCCGTGCATAGTGATGTGTCGAGAGGCACGAACACCAATGGCACAAATTTTTCGGTCTTCAAGATGTTTTTCATCTGCTAAAAGCCAAATTCCTGCAGCTCCATCAATGCGTGTAGCTGAAATGCCAAATGTAATTAATGAATGAATGATAACTTCTTCGAGTTGATGAATATATTCGGCTAAGCCAATGTGAAAAGTATCTAAGTCAAAAATAGGATACACCACTAATTGCCCCGGACCATGAAAGGTCACATCACCCCCACGGTTTACGTGATAATACTCTGCTTGCATTTCTTCATCGCTCACTAAAATATTGGAGCGTTTGCCGCTTTTTCCCAGTGTAAACACAGGCGGATGCTCACAAAGCAACAAATAGTTTTTAGTGTTTTGTCCAAGTTCTTTTGCCGTGAGGTTTTTTTGAAACAATTCTTCTTGACGAGCCAACACACTTTGATAAGGCAATTCGCCCAAGTCAATAATCTCTACCGAGGTCATCCTTTTTTTAACTTTTTAATTTCTTGTTTCATCGTGGAGTTAATATAGAATTTATGTAAGCCACGATTAAATTTTTCTACAGCTTTGTTGTAATTATCTAAGTAAACCGTCTCATAAAAAGGGAATGGTTCTTTCAATTGTGCATTTGAGGTGTCTAGCATCACCAATGCGCTTTGTCCAACCACACTGCTGCTTTCTTGGGTGGTGTACACTCCTCTATACCTATATTCATCTACCCGCTCGTTAGCCATTACACTACCATACTCCACTAGTAAATAGTAATTTTCTTTAATATATATGTTTGTGTCAACAGCAAGTGTGTCGTTTAGGAAAATCCCCTTTTTACCGGCTTTTAAATCATCTGTATTTTTGGTGTATATGAAATAAACTGGACAAAAGTCGAGGAACGAGCGAAATGCAGAAATGATTTTTCTGTTCATTGTCGCTCTATCCGCTACCATTCGATCAGCAATTTCGTTGCGTCCCGATTGACGATAAGCCAGCACTGATTTGTCATTTGTTTTTAGACGAACCACTAAGGCACCTGTTTTCAAATCTTTAATTTGTTGATAGGCAATCGTGCGGTTGTATTGTGCTATGCAAGTGGCTGCACTCAGGCAAAAAATTAGGGAAAGAAAGGTGGATTTCATTAGTTAAAGTCTTTAGCGATTTCTTTAGGCACAAACTTGCTGACGTGCCCTTTTCCACGAATAATTTCGCGTACGATGGTAGAAGATATGGAGCTCAATTCAGGTCTAGAGAGAATAAGAATAGTTTCCAAGCCGGGCAACATATCGTGATTTAAGTGGGCAATCGTTTTTTCGTATTCAAAATCGGCAGCGCTTCGTATGCCGCGCAATAGATACTTTGCTTTTTTCTTTTTACAAAAGTTGACGGTTAATCCTTCATAGCTTTCTACGCGCACTTTCTTTTGATTTTTAAACACGCGGTTAATCCATTCAATTCGTTGCTCCAAAGAATACAGCGATTGTTTTTGTGAGTTGCTACCAATGGCAATAATGATTTCATCAAATAATGGCAAAGCTCTTTTAACCACATCAGCGTGGCCCGTGGTAATAGGGTCGAACGAACCCGGGAAAACAGCAATTTTTTTCATGAATGCTTATTTGTATTCGTCAAATATCGTGCAAGAAAAGGATTTTAGTGATTATTATGGTTTTCTGAATGTCATAATTGAGTAATTTTAATACTCTTCATACCAGTGAAAGTTTTGTGCCATAATTTTCTGTTTATTGCTTCGGAGGTGGTTGAGGTAGGCTAATGCTACCGGAGATAGTTTTTTGCCTTTTAACCAAATCAAACTCCACATAGTTTTAATTGGTAAGCCGCTAACTGGAATTATTTTCAACTCATTATTCTGCAATTCATTTTTAATTCCGATGAGTGGCATCACCGAATAGCCCAACCCGGCAATCACCGCTTGTTTCACCGCTTCGTTTGAGGTGAGTTCCATTTTTTTGTAAATCGAAATCCCTTTTTTTTCAACGAAAGCCTCCATGGTATGCCTCGTTGCAGAACCTTTTTCACGTAAGATTAACGGTAGGTCTTCAAACAGATTTTTCCCTTTCCTTTCGGTGATACTTTTAGACTTCGCATTGCCTACTAGGTAAAGTTTGTTTTGCAATAGGTCAATTTTTTCAATATTGAGTTTGGCAGGTAAAACGGAAACTAATGCAAAATCAACCTCATTGTTTTCCATACTCTCAATGACCTTTAGTTTATTCGTTACATCCATCACTAAATCAACACCTGTGTTTTTTTGAATAAACTCGGATAGGAAAAAAGGCATAACGTATTTGCCCGTAGATACTACAGATAGTTTTAACTTGCCCCATATTTGTCCTTTGAAAGCTAGAGATTTGTTGTTGATGGCATTCACTTGGTTGATGATGGCCTCCGCAGCTTCGGCTATTTCCCTTCCAAAATCGGTGATGAATATTTTTCGCCCCACTACCTCAGTCAAAGGAATGTCAAATTGCTCTTGAAAATTTCTCAATTGAATCGATACTGCAGGTTGAGTAAGGTGCAGCTCCTCTGCTGCTTTAGTGACGCTTTCTGTCTTAACTACTCTCAGAAATATTTGTAACTGATTTAAGGTGTAATTCATAATTTAATTTTATGTATTCTATTACAATAATAAATATTTAAAATGATTTGTAAACTACATTTTTGCACCGTTAAATA
The DNA here is from genome assembly GCA_947457525.1 of Bacteroidota bacterium. Classification (GTDB taxonomy): domain Bacteria; phylum Bacteroidota; class Bacteroidia; order Chitinophagales; family LD1; genus Bog-950. The sequence continues at coordinate 3,929 of CANGXE010000129.1, forward strand.
TTTAAAACATAAAACCATGAAAAAAATAACAGTTGCAAAAGGGGATGGCATCGGCCCGGAGATAATGGATGCTACTTTAGAAATCATTTTAGCTGCAGGCGCTAAAATTGAAATTGAAGAAATAGAAGTTGGTGAAAAGGTTTACTTAGCCGGAAACACAGCCGGTATCGCTCCTGAGTCATGGGACATCATTCGCAGAAACAAAGTTTTCTTGAAAGCCCCTATCACTACTCCTCAAGGCGGAGGCTACAAGAGTTTGAACGTAACAACCCGTAAGTTTTTGGGATTGTACTCTAACGTGCGTCCTTGTATGAGCTTACATCCATTTGTGCGCACTAAACATCCGGTGATGGACATAGTGATTGTTCGCGAAAATGAAGAGGACTTATATGCCGGTATCGAACATCAGCAAACCGATGAAGTGGTGCAATGTTTAAAGTTAATTAGCCGTCCTGGTTGCGAAAAAATTGTACGCTATGCTTTTGAATATGCTAAACAGCAAAATCGCAAGAAAGTAACTTGCTTTACAAAAGATAATATCATGAAGCAAACAGACGGTTTGTTTCACCAAGTTTTTGATGAAATCGCTAAGGAATATCCGGAGATTGAAAATGAGCATTGGATTATCGACATTGGTGCAGCTAAAATGGCTGACACACCTGAAGCATTTGATGTGATTGTAATGCCAAACTTATATGGCGATGTGCTGAGCGATGTGGCTGCCCAAATTGCAGGTTCAGTTGGGTTAGCGGGTTCGGCAAACATTGGAGAAGAGTGCGCGATGTTTGAAGCTATTCACGGTTCTGCACCACGTAGAGCGGGACAAAATTTGGCTAATCCATCCGGTTTATTGCAAGGAGCCATCATGATGCTTAATCACATCGGACAATCAGATGTGGCAGAGCGCGTGCAAAATGCTTGGTTGACTACCATCGAAAATGGAATACACACTTACGATATTTTTAAAGAAGGAGTGAGCAAGCAAAAAGTAGGTACTAAGGAATTTGCGCATGCTGTGATTGCTAACTTGGGTAAATCTCCGGTGACCTTGTCGGCTGTGAAATATGCTACTGATGCTCCTCTTAATTTACCTAAATATGTACGCAAGGCTGCGGCCAAAAAAGAATTGGTGGGCGTAGATGTGTTCGTGCACTGGGCGGGAACAGATGCAAATGAGTTAGCTGCTAAAATCAACCAATTGAATTTTGGTCAGGTGGAACTAAGCATGATAACAAACCGTGGTATCAAAGTGTGGCCGGAAGGGTTCAAAGAAACATTTTGCACGGACCACTGGAGATGTCGCTTTAAGCCGGGTAAAGGGTATCAACTGACAAAAGGAGACATTATTAATTTGCTTAGCAGTGCTGAAAATTTAGGAATTGATACCATCAAGACTGAAAATCTCTACTCTTTTGATGGCTATATCTTCAACCTGTGCCTTAGTTAGATTTGCAACTTTATCTTTATGGGGAACTGCTGATCCCTTTTCAATTCCGGCAGCCTTAAGAATTA
>CANGXE010000130.1 GCA_947457525.1 Bacteroidota bacterium
CGTGCGCAATGAAGTGGTACCCACCGCTACTAAGGACGGCCTTCCGACTATGCTTTGAATAGTATCACGGCTTAGCCCTATCCATTCTGCGTGCATCTCGTGGTCGGCAATGGTTTCACTCTTCACCGGCTTAAAAGTGCCTGCGCCTACGTGCAACGTTACATACGTTTGTGCAATTTGCTTTTCACTCAAGGCCGCAAAAATGGTCGGAGTGAAATGTAAGCCGGCTGTAGGTGCCGCCACAGAACCTTGGTGCTCGGCATACACCGTTTGATAGCGCTCGTGGTCAATAGTTTCTGTACTTCTTTTTAAATAGGGCGGAATGGGTAGCTGCCCGGTTTTGTCTAAAATCTCTGCAAAGCTGAGGTCGCTGGGTTGCCAGCTAAAGGCAATGGTAAACGTATCGTTTTCACGACTGATTATTTTCGCTTGCAATTCAAACCCATCGGCTTTCAAGGTAAGAAATTCTTCTTTCCATTTCGCCAATCGGCCAACCAAACACTTCCAACGCACACTGCCTGTTTGGCTCATCACTTTGGCCATCTCAGGATTTTCTTCCGCAGGTTCTAAGCAAAAAATTTCAATGCGCGCTCCAGTGCTATTTTCAAAATGTAACCGCGCTTGTATCACCTTCGTATTGTTAAACACTAACATTGTATGCTCCGGCAAATAAGTCGCTATATTTTTATAACAATCTTCAGCAATGTTGCCATGACGATATACCAATAACTTACTTTCATCGCGTTGCGCCAAAGGATATTTCGCAATGCGCTCTTCCGGCAAATCGTAACTAAAATCTTTAATGTGTAGGTCTTTGGGGTGCATGGAGTGATTTCTATTTGAGGTTTGGGCCCCAAATAAACAGATGAATAATCAATGTTGTTTTTGTAAACTTAAATGCCACTACCCATTTTCTCTTAAAAACAATACAGCTGTACTTGTACTTTTTCAAGCTATCGTTTTACACAAGGGAAAGTTAAAGTTGACAGCTGCGTATTTATTGCAGAAATCAATAAAGTCATCAATAAAGTTTTCCCCTTCCTTTAAACTATAATCTTGAGCACGTAGTAAAGAAACTTTGAAGAGTGCGTTTTGGGCTCTTTTTTTTAATACTAATCTTCGCACTATATCACTTAGTTAAAGATTTAGCCAATTTCTTCTTTAAGCGTTCGCGCGCCTGTTCCCCCGTAGCACCTTTATCATTGTCTGGCAGCTTCAACCAAGCTTCTAAGTCAACTTTGCTAATGTTAGCTCCCGGCAAAGCCATATCTTCCTCCGTAAAACTATATTCTTTTACACTTGCTTTTTTCGTTGACTTTAACTTGACATACTTCAATGTTTTCAGATGCTCAATTAGCGCTTTTGAATTTGGAGTTTCTTCAATTTCTACTAGATAAGTCATAACCTATTTTTGACAATGGTAAATATACAAAGAATGGTTGGGATTTTGAGCTTGGTTGAGTTCGAAAATAAAAAAGCCCCACCTACAATTGTAAATGGGGCTTAAATGCTTTTTCGGTTGAGTTCTAGCTACATCCCATGCTGTTTCCGCAGTTCATACATTTGTAGCAAGTACCGCTGCGCAAAGTGATGTTTCCACACACGTTGCAAGGTGGCGCATCGCCTCCCATATCAGCTAAGTGCTTGTTCACGTTAGATAGATTGCTTGGTTGTGCGCTTACCGTAAACTTCAACTTGGTAGTCGTAGGTGCTTTAGGTTTTTCTTGCATTTCCGGATGAGTAGACACCACAGGCTTTCTTTCAACGATTGGTTCTTCTTCGATTTCGGTGGTCAAGTCGTGGCTTGATTTTTCGCGCATCGCCAACTCTGATGGCGTAACGTGAACCAAGTCAGTTCTTCCCAAATATTCAAACGCTAACAAGCGGAAGATATAATCAACTATAGATGAAGCATTTTTGATGTTCGGGTGGTCTACCATACCGCTTGGTTCAAAGCGAGTAAACGTAAACTTGTTCACGAACTCTTCTAAAGGCACACCATATTGCAAACCGATAGACACCGATATAGCAAAGCAGTTCATCAATGAGCGGAACGAAGCGCCTTCTTTGTGCATATCCACAAAGATTTCACCCAATGTGTGGTCATCATATTCTCCTGTGCGCACGAACACGGTTTGACCGCCTAGTTTTGCTTTTTGTGTAAATCCTCTGCGTTTGCTCGGCAATTTTTTACGCTCTACGATGCGAGACAACTCGCGCATAAAGTTGGTATCTGTACTTTCTTGCATCAACACACGAGCGGCTTCTAATACCACCTCAGGAGTCAACTTACTAAACACATCACCTTCTTTTTCTGTAGCTACAACTTTAACTGTTTCTTTGGTTTCTTCTTTCTCATCATCTTTTTTATTGGCCAAAGGTTGAGAAAGTTTACATCCATCGCGGTAAAGCGCATTAGCTTTCAAGCAAAGTTTCCAAGACAACTCGTAGCAACTTTGAATATCTTCTACAGTAGCTTCGTTAGGTAAGTTGATGGTTTTAGAGATAGCACCACTGATGAACGGTTGTACGTTCGCCATCATGCGGATGTGACCGTGAGCATGAATAAAACGCTCCCCTTTTGTTCCACACTTGTTGGCGCAATCAAACACCGGATAGTGCTCTTCTTTCAAGTAAGGAGCCCCTTCGATAGTCATAGTTCCGCAAACAAATTCATTGGCTGCGTCAATTTCTTCACGAGAGAAACCTAACTCGCGAAGCAAGTTAAATCCTGTGCCGTGATATTGCTCGGCAGTGAAACCAAGACGTTGCAAAGTTTCTTCGCCCAATGACCACACATTAAAAGCAAATGTAATATCAAATGCCGCCACTAAACCGTTTTCGATTTTCTCGATGTCGCTTTCATTAAAGCCTTTGGCACGCAATGTTTCCGGATTGATAGACGGACAACCTTGTAGTGTTCCATGACCTTTAGCATACTTCACTATTTCGTCTACTTGTGTCGGGTTGTAGCCCAAGTTAGTCAAAGCAAACGGCACACTCTCGTTCACGATTTTGAAGTAACCACCACCCGATAGTTTTTTAAATTTCACTAAAGCGAAATCCGGCTCAACACCTGTAGTGTCGCAATCCATCAACAGACCGATAGTGCCGGTTGGTGCAATAACAGTAGTTTGTGCGTTGCGGTAACCATATTTCTCCCCCATTTGCAAAGCTTGATCCCATGAGGTTGTCGCAGCTTCTAACAAATAGTTCGGGCAATACTGCGGGTTGATACCTACCGGTTTTACTTCCAAACCTTCGTAAGAAGAGTCCGGTGAGTTGTAAGCCGCTAAGCGATGATTGCGCATAACGCGAAGCATGTTTTCTTTATTTCTTTCATAACCCGAGAACGTACCTAAGAAAGAAGCCATTTCAGCCGATGTTTTGTAAGCTGTTCCGGTCATGATAGCGGTGATAGCACCGCCAATAGCACGTGCTTTTTCGCTATCATAAGGAATACCGCTCACCATCAACACCGAACCTAAGTTAGCAAAGCCTAAACCTAGTGTGCGGAAATCGTAAGACAATTGCGCTACATCTTCAGATGGGAACTGCGCCATCAACACAGAGATTTCTAACACCACGGTCCATATACGGCTCATGTGTTCGAAACCCTTTACATCAAATGTCAAAGTATCTACATCAAAAAATTTGCGTAAGTTAAATGAGGCAAGGTTACAAGCGGTGTTGTCCAAGAACATATATTCTGAACAAGGATTAGAGGCGCGAATTGGACCATCGGCCGGGCAAGTATGCCACTCGTTGATAGTCGTGTTGTATTGCACACCAGGGTCAGCGCAACGCCAAGCTGCTTTGGCAATCAAGTCCCACATGTCGCGCGATGGAATAGATTTCATTACATATCCTCCGGAGCGAGCTGTCAAGTTCCAGTTTTCCCCTTTTTCCAAAGCGTGGAAGAAAGAATTAGGAATGCGCACCGAGTTGTTAGAATTTTGACCACTCACCGTGCGGTAAGCTTCACCTTCATAATGAGAAGAGTAACCGGCTTTGATTAATGCCGCTACTTTGTCTTCTTCTTTCATTTTCCACTCAATGAAATCAACGATTTCGGGATGATCTAAGTCCAAACAAACCATTTTGGCTGCTCTGCGCGTTGTGCCTCCAGACTTAATAGCACCGGCTGCTGCATCGCCAATTTTTAAGAAGCTCATCAAACCCGATGAAGTGCCTCCGCCCGAAAGTTTTTCGCCTTCGCCACGGATGTTGCTAAAGTTTGTACCCACTCCTGAACCATATTTAAAGATACGCGCTTCGCGTGTCCAAAGGTCCATGATACCGCCACTGTTTACCAAGTCATCATCTACTGACAAAATGAAACACGCATGTGGTTGCGGACGCTCATAAGCAGAAGTAGATCTTTCTAACTTGCCGGTATCCGGGTTCACAAAAAAGTGACCTTGTGGTTTTCCGGTGATACCATACGAATTGTGCAAACCGGTGTTGAACCATTGCGGTGAGTTCGGTGCGGCCATTTGGCTCAACAACGAGTAAACTAATTCATCATAAAATACTTTTGCATCCGTAGCGCTGGCGAAGTAGCCATACTTTTCGCCCCACACTTTCCAACAATCGGCCAAGCGGTGAACCACTTGTTTCGCAGAAGTTTCTCCACCTAGGGTGCCATCGGCCTGAGGCACACCTGCTTTGCGGAAATACTTTTGCGCTAGAATGTCGGTAGCTACTTGGCTCCATGTACTGGGCACTTCTACGTTATACATTTCAAATACTGCATCTCCAGCCGGATTGCGTATTACACTAGAACGAAGATCGTAGTCGAACAAATCGTAAGCGCTTTTATCGTCTACGGTATAGTAACGGTCTACCTTCAATCCTTTCTTCTCCATTTTTTTGGCCATAATCTTATGTTTGTATTGTTTTAAAACTATTCAGGGTGTTCTTTTTTCAAAAACGTGTACGAATTTATTTTTCGGTTAGCGAAAATCAATCCCCATTTTTCCACACGAATTGTGCAAACAGGGGGTCGAAGTTTTGAAACGTAGAACAGGCTTCAAATCCTTGTGTGGAAAAACTTTAACGCAAAAAAAATGAGCTGAAATTTGGAAATTTGGAACAAAAATATTGTATCAAAAAATAGTCGTACTATAACCCGTACAAATAACCCGACTAAAAGGGCTTAACATATATGAAATCAAGGCTTTACGATAAATTAACCCCAATTTCTAGCGGAAAAATCGCTGTTTTGGTCGACCCCGACAAACAAACCCCGTCCGAACTTTTGGATTTGGTAGAAGCCGCGGTGCGTTATCGAGTTGACTTCTTTTTTGTGGGCGGCAGTTTGTTGTTAGAAAACAACCTTTCGGCCACAGTGAAAACCATCAAAGCACACTGTACAATTCCTGTGATACTTTTCCCAGGC
>CANGXE010000131.1 GCA_947457525.1 Bacteroidota bacterium
AATTTACATGATTGGGCGAAGGAAAACGGATTGTCGGTTAGTTCAAATGAGCAAATCGTTAATAACGATAAAATTAAGCAACTTATTAACGAGGAAGTAGAGCGCTACAATGCAGATTTTGGCAAGTGGGAGCAAGTGAAGAAGTTTACATTGATGAGCGAAGAGTGGACAGTTGAAGGTGGACAGTTGACGCCTACGATGAAACTGAAGCGCAAAGTCATCATGGACCGATATGCTCACCATGTCAACGACCTTTACCGCGATTAATTGAACCGCTAAATGCACCAACAACACAACTTCAACTTTCGCAATTGGGCAGGCAACCAATCGAGTGTGGCGAAAAATTATTTTGCCCCCGCATCTGAAGAAGAATTGGTGAATATCATTCGCCAATACCAAAAAAATCGTTTGGTGGGCACCGGTCATTCTTGGAGTAGTTTGTGTGTGACGGATGCAACCTTAATTAGCACAGTTAACTACAACCAAGTGCTGCATTTGGATAAAGATAATCTGCAAGTTACTATTCAAAGCGGAGTTAAACTTTGGCAACTTAATGCCTATTTAGATCAGCATGGCTTAGCATTAAAAAATCTTGGCAGCATTAGCGAACAAAGTGTAGTGGGTGCTATTTGCACAGGGACACACGGCAGCGGTAAAGATTATCAAATCCTCGGCTCGCAAGTGGTGTCTTTTTCGATTATCAAAGCTGATGGCAACAAACAAGTTATTCATAGCGAAAATGACCAAGTATTGTTTAATCAAGCATTGATTAACTTGGGGGCGTTAGGTATTGTGTCTGAAATGACCTTACAAGTGGTGCCTGCGTTTCAATTGCACGAACAAATTTTTATAGAAGATTTTGAAACGGCATTACAGAAGCTCGAGGAGTGGCGAAACACCACCGACCATTTGAAGTTTTGGTGGTTTCCGCACACCGATAAAATGATTGTTTACCTACATAATAGAACACAACAGCCGCGCAATGATAGCCGTTTTCGTCAATGGCTGATGGAAGAAGTTATATCAGTGTATGCTTATCGTTTTTTTGTGTGGATTGGCACTTTGAATCGCAATTGGAGGAAAACTATTAATCGAATGTTGCTCGCCAATTTTATTCGTCCGATTGACCGTATAGAGAAAAGTTATAAAGTGTTTAATGTGCCTCGTCCACCTATTCATCGCGAAGCGGAGTGGGCTTTTGATGTGGCGCTCGCTGCTGATGTGTTGAGAGCATATAAGCAGAAAATTGATAACTCATCGCATCGCATAAATTTTTTACAAGAAATCCGTTTCTCTAAGGCTGATAATTTTGCGCTTAGTCCAAGCTTTAGTCGAGATACTGTTTGGATAGGATGTTATAATATTGACAACTTTGGTTGGGTAGAATTAATGCATGATTTTGAAGAAATCGGTAAGCATTATAATGGCAGACCGCACTGGGGGAAAGAATTTACAGTCAGCAAAACTTACTTGCAAGGTCAGTATGCCGATTGGTCAAAGTTTGTCGCACTAAAAAGCCAATTTGACCCCATGGGAAAGTTTGAGAACAAGATGATTGCAGAATTATTTTCTTAAATTCATTTCATAATTGTTGTTATGCCTTTCAAATCTATACTACGTTTTGGTATACTATCCGGATTGCTTTCGCTGTTATGGTTAGCGTTCGAGTTTATGTTCGGTTTGCATGATGCTTACATCGATTTCCATCCCTATGTGACCATGTTTGGTTTAATCATTCCTGTTGGGGTGATGTATGCTATGATGAAAAAAATGCATCATGATGCTGTAGCTCATTTAAACTTCATGGATTATGTCAAGCCTGGATTAGCATTAGCTTTTTTGATGGGTGTTATTGCTGCTCCGATGCAATTGGTCTTTCACTACGTCATCAATCCCGATTTTTTCGAAAATATGATTAGTTATGCCTTAGCAAATCGCTATTTCAAGACTGTTCAAGAAGCCACCGCTGAGTTCAATTTTAATGCCTATCTCCTAAAAAGTGTTGTCGGTACTTTTGTGTTCGCTGCTTTTTTAGCACTATTGATGGCATTTTTAAGATCTCGAAAACACAGATGAAATACTTTCCACTCGCTACTTTGTTTCTATTTATCAGTATTACCGCGCTGGCTCAGAAAAAAAATATGGACACCAACTCCTTAAAACCATATTACCTCGTACTGCTCAAAAAAGGCACAAACCGTACGCAAGATACCATTCAAGCTGCGGAAATTCAGCAACTACACTTACGTCACATCAACGAGATGGCCGCTTCGGGAAAACTCAACGTAGCCGGCCCTGTGCTAGATGAAGGCGACTTGCGCGGTATCTTTATTTTTGATTGTGAAACGCAGGAAGAAGTGGTGGCGCTGTGCGAAGCCGACCCGGCTGTGAGAGCCGGTCGCTTGACTTACGAAATTTATGCTTGGATGACCCAAAAGGGCACCTGCTTCAAGTAGTTGAATTATCTTTATTATATCCTAAATTCCAGATTATGTTTCGTTATGCACTCATTGCTTTTTTTATCCTGCTATTTTCTGCTTGCGAACGTAAATCTTCTGAAAATACTTCACCCAGTGTTAAAGACTATTTTAACTATGGCGAACAAGACATAAAAACCGCAGGGGTGCGCATGATTCCCATTCAAACGCCCAAAGGCACTTTCAATGTTTGGACAAAACGGATCGGTAATAATCCTCGCATCAAAGTACTGATTTTGCATGGCGGGCCTGCGCTCACTCACGAGTACATGGAATGTTTTGAAAGCTATTTTCCAAAAGAAGGATTTGAGTTGTATGAGTACGACCAGCTTGGTAGTTATTATAGTGATCAGCCCACAGACTCTAGTCTTTGGACCTTGGAGAGATTTGTGGAGGAAGTGGAGCAAGTGCGTATGGCGCTCGGGTTAAACAAAGATAATTTCTACTTGCTCGGTAACTCATGGGGCGGCATCTTGGGCATGGAGTATGCCTTGAAATATCAGCAAAATTTAAAAGGCTTAATCGTTTCAAACATGACGGCTGATTATGCCAAATACGGAGCCTACAATGCTAAGTTGAGAAGCGAAATGCGAAAGAGTTTGGTGGACAGTTTGGAGCGTTTTGAGCAAGCCGGAGATTATACGAACCCTGTTTATCAGCAATTGGTTTTTGATGAATATTACTGTAAGCATATTTTGCGTAAACCTCGAGCAGCATGGCCTGAGCCGGTAATGCGTTCGTTTAAACATGTCAATCAGTTTGTGTATGAAATTTTGCAAGGTCCCAGTGAGTTTTTGCCGGGCGGACGGTTAGTAGGTTGGGAATGTTGGTCAAGGTTGAACCAACTGACTGTGCCTACGTTAATGATTGGTTCGCGCTATGACACCATGAACCCCGAAGAGATGGAGCAGATGAGTAAACTTGTGCAAAATGGCACTTATCTTTATTGCCCCAACGGCAGTCATTTAAGCATGTGGGATGCGCAAGAAGAATACTATCCGGGGGTGATTGATTTTATCAAAAAGACAGACGCGTTAACCAAACAATAAGACCTAAGTTTTATTCAGATATTTGTTCTTGTATGGCCACGCTTTATCCTTCACTTAAATTTATTCCTAAAGATAAAAGTCTTTTCTACGCCACGGTGCGCCAGCGCGTAGATGCCTACTTTGCCGAACGTCAACTCAGCCGCCATGCCGATGGGCGAATGATCGTAAAAAGCATAGTGATGATTTCGGCATATATGCTGCCTTTTCTAGTCATCCTTTTGTTGGGTTTACCTTTTTGGGCAGATTTGCTGCTTTGGGTCTTGATGGGATTTGCTTTGGCGGGTATTGGCATGAGTGTGATGCACGATGCTAATCATGGCGCTTATTCCGACAGCGATGCAGTGAATTATTTAATGGGGCATACGCTCACCATGCTCGGTGGCTCGGTTTACAATTGGAAGCTACAACACAATCATCTCCACCACATGTACACGAACATTGTTCATGCAGATGATGATATTTCTGATAAAGTGATGCTGCGGTTTTCGCCACACACGGAGACAAAACCCACACACCGCTTTCAATACCTCTATGCGTTTTTCTTTTACGGCATCTCTACACTCTACTGGACTTTAGCCAAAGATTTTTTGCAATTAGCACGATACACTAAGCATGGCGTCAATAAAGCAGCCGGGGCGGAGCAACGAAACGTCATTCTGCGCTTGTGGGTCAGCAAGGCGGTATATGTGTTTGTTATGTTAGTGTTGCCCACCTGGGTATTTGGTGTGCCCTTTGGCGAAGTGTTGTTGGGTTTTGTGATTATGCATTTCATTGCGGGAGTGGTCTTGACATTTGTGTTTCAGTTGGCACATACCGTTGAAGGCACCACACATCCTTTGCCGAATGAGCGCGGTGTCATCGAGAATGATTGGGCAGCTCATCAACTGCAAACCACTGTAAACTTTGCTTCGCAAAACAAATGGCTCTCGTGGTATGTGGGTGGATTAAACTATCAAGTGGAACATCATCTGTTTCCGAAAGTGTGCCATGTACACTATCCCCAGATTGCCCCAATCGTGCAACAAACTGCACAAGAGTTTGGCTTGCCATACTTACAAAACGACACTTTTGGCGATGCACTTCATGCACACTTTGCTTTACTCAAACGTCTAGGCAAAATGCCGAGTTTAGATGATGTGATTGCGGGGTGAGTTTTCAATAAACTATTGCTATTTCAACTTTGTACCAACCATTCTAATTACATCCGCTTTCCCCTCGTGATATTTTCCTTCGGCTAGGGTAGTTTCTAGCGTCTCCAAGAGCTCAAAATGCAGTCCGGTAAAGTCTTCTTCTAGCATCGCTACGGTATAGAGCATGGCTAAGTCTTTTGGTCCACCGGAGCTGTTGTTGAGTTGAAGCGGGTTAAACGCTTCGAGAATGATTTTGCCGCCCGGTTTCAGCCATTCGATGGCATTTTTATGGATAGTTTGGCGAATGGAAGGAGGGAAGTGAGCATAAATAAACGCCACAACATCTAAGCTGCTCGGAGCATATTTCACGGTTGTTGCATCCGCAATTTGATAATCAAATATTACATTGTTTTTGGCAGCTAGTTGCAGGGCTTTGCTTCGACCCACTTCGCTGCCATCAAAAGCCAATACTTGCCAACCATGTTTGGCGGCAAAGACCGCATTTCTTCCTTCTCCTTCGCAAGGAAGAAGGAGTGTGCTCGGCTGGAGTTTTATAAGTTGATTGGCAAAGAAAACGTTCGGACTTTCACCATACACATATTCTTCGGTGCTATATCTTTCGTTCCAAGGGTTACTCATAAAATAACTATTATCGAGGGGCAAAATTGAATAAATAAGCTAATGCTGAAGTAAAAGTATTCATATTGGGTTTAAATAGTTGTTATA
>CANGXE010000132.1 GCA_947457525.1 Bacteroidota bacterium
CACCGAAATGAGCACGGCTTTCAGACGTTTCGGGTTTCTGGAGCACACCGCGGCTGGGTTGTTCTCGGTAGTCTATATTCCTTACTTAGGGTTTGCTCCGAATGAGAAGGTTGTGGCTGCTGGTGGTTTATTGCCGGGCGAAAAACCTTTCCCCCGCTCTCCTATTCGTGAGTGGGCCGATGCTATCATCTTTGCGGTAGTAGCCGCTACGCTCATCCGTATCTTTGTGTTCGAAGCTTATATGATTCCTACACCATCGATGGAGAAAACCTTGCTTGTTGGCGATTTCTTGTTTGTGTCGAAGTTTCACTACGGCTCTCGTGTGCCGCAAACGCCTTTGGCTTTGCCTTTGGTGCACCACACGGTGCCGGTGTTTAACACCAAGTCTTACTTAGAATGGGTTAAAGTACCTTACAAAAAGTTGCCAAGTTTGCAGCGTATTCATCGCAATGATATGGTTGTGTTTAACTTTCCGGCAGGAGACACAGTCGTGCTCGAAAATCAAGCGCCTGCTTACTATGACATTGTGCGCTACACGGCCTACTCTAACCGCGTGGACTACAACACCGCCCGCGAAATGCTTTGGAGCGACCCGAACACCCACATCGTGGCGCGCCCGGTGGACAAGCGTGAAAACTACATTAAACGCTGCGTGGGCATAGCCGGAGATGAATTAGCTATCAAAGACGGAGTCCTGTACATCAACAACCAAGTGGCTTATCGCCCCGAAAATCTATACACGCCTTATTTGCTTAAGTTCAAAGACGGCAAAGGCTTGACCATGGAGCAAGTGAAAGAATTGCAGATTGAAGACATGACCGCTACGGCTGCAGACCGCACCACGCTCGCGCCAAACACCTTCGTGGCGTTGATGACCACCGCTAACTACAAAGCCTTGCAACAACTAGGCGTGACCGAAACGCTCCAACCTTTTGCCTATCCGCAAGGTCGTTTGCAATCGCCTATTGAGGATTTGTTTCCTAACGACACCGCTCGCTATAAATGGAACGTAGATAACTTCGGCCCAATCCTTATCCCTAAAAAAGGCATGACCATCACCCTTACGGACAGCCTCTATCGCCAGTATGACCGCGCCATCCGCGTGTATGAAGGCAACGATGTGCAACAGAAAGACGATAAGTTTTTTATCAATGGAAAAGAGACCACCACCTACACTTTCAAAATGGATTACTTCTGGCTAATGGGCGATAATCGCCACAACTCACAAGACTCTCGATACTGGGGTTTTGTGCCCGAAGACCATGTGGTGGGTAAGGCTTGGTTCATTTGGATGAGCTACGACAAAGATGGTTCTTTCTTGAGCAAAATCCGCTGGAACCGCCTCTTCAACTCTATCCACGGCAAATGGGCTCCGGACGAGAAGCACTTTACGGAGTAAATTTAGTGTAATGGGTGAGTTGGAAATTGGTTTTTCAGTTAATCCTTAGTTATGGATGCGCTACCTTACTCCCGCTTCAAGGCGGCTTTGTAAGTCTCCAAACACTTCACTCTTGCCAGTTCGTGTTGCACAATAGGATTGGGATATTGAGGTGTGCCAAACTCAGGCACCCATCGCTTGATGTACACTTGCTTGGCATCAAACCTAGCGGCTTGTGCCGTAGGGTTAAAGATGCGGAAGTAAGGCGCAGCATCGGTTCCTGAACCGGCTGCCCATTGCCAACCGCCATTGTTGGCCGCTAAGTCAAAGTCAAGCAATTTTTCGGCAAAATAAGCTTCGCCCCATCGCCAATCAATAAGCAAATGTTTGGTCAGAAAACTTGCCACCACCATGCGCACCCGGTTATGCATAAAACCCGTTTCATTCAGCTGACGCATGCCGGCATCAACGAGCGGATAGCCAGTTTTACCTGCGCACCAGGCAGCAAAATGAGTTTCGTTGTTTTCCCATTTTATGAAATCATATTCCGGACGAAACGAGCGTTTAGCCACATGAGGAAAATGCCAAAGAATTTGATGGTAAAAATCTCGCCAAATCAATTCCCCCACGAAGGTCTGATTGCGCTCGAGCGAATATTGTAACAGTTTGCGCACACTCAAGGTACCGAAACGCAAATGAATACCTAAGTGCGAAGTGCCGTTGACAGCCGGAAAATCGCGCTGTTCGGTGTAATTCTTGACAATATCATTCTTCACCACTCGGCTAGGAAATTCGAAATTGGTGTTCTCAAAACCTATGTCTTGCAATGATGGAATAGGGAGCGGTGCGGTAGCGAAGAAGTATTGACTGTTAGATACCGTGGGATAACTTTTAGTGTAAAAAGCATTGAGCTTGGTGCGCCATTTTTTGCTAAAAGGGGTGAAAACAGTGTAGGGCTTGCCATCGTCTTTCACCACCTCATCGCGCTCGAAAATAACGATGTCTTTAAAAGTGTAAAAAGGTATACTTTGTGATTGGAGCAATGATTTTACTTGTTCATCACGCTTCGTTGCATAAGGCTCGTAGTCGTGGTTGGTGTACACCGCTTGGATGTTGTATTCATTGGTCAAGTTATGCCACACTTCGGTGGGCGAACCTATTTTAACCAATAGTGAAGAACCATATTGAGCCAACTCCAACGAAAGGCGCGTTAACTCTTGATGAATAAATTTGACCCGTTTGTCGGTCTTGTCACTAAGTTTATCGAGAATTTCTGTATCGAAAATAAATAGAGAAAGCACAGGTTTTCCGGCTTTCAGCGCATGATAAAGAGCCGCATTGTCGTCAAGTCGCAAATCTCTGCGTAACCAGCAGACCGACAAAGAATTGTTATTTTTCACCATTCCGGAACAACCTTTTTTACAATTTGTTCATCTGATACTTTTAAGAATGGTCTATTTTACTATTTTCGTTTCACTAAAAAAAACTAAGTCATGAAGAAATCAATTTTATCTTTTGTGTTTGTTGCAGCTTTTGCTGTGGTTGCTTTTGCTCAACAATCTACTGAATTGTATAAATTCTCTACTCCTGCTGATGCCGAAAAAGTATTGAAAGTATTAAATACAGAGCTAAAACTTAGCCCTAATGATTTCGCTTTGGTTCGCAACTTGCTAGAGAAAAGCGCATTGAGCCAGTCTGAATTTGCAAAAACGGAAAATGCTAAAGATGCAGCAACTGCCAAAGTGATTCTAGAACGTCAAACTCGTCACATCGAAGGTAATTTGAAAAACATCATTGGCGAAGATCGTTACAATGCTTACGAATTAGCTAAACCGGCTATCACTAAGAAAGTAGCTGATTTTGGTAAAAACTAATTAGCCAAAACATATTTGATTTAAAGAAGCGGTGAGTTCCACCGCTTTTTTATTGCCATAAACTTTCCCCTCAAAGTTAGTGACGGATTGCAAGCCACGCACCGCATTCGTCAACCAAAGTTCATCGGCTTGTAAAATATCTTCCAATGCTAAACTCCGTTCTTCCATAACCTCCGGAAAGTTTTGCAATAGAAACTTGCGCATCACGCCATCTACGCCACCGTCAGCAATAGGCGGAGTAAGTATCTTATCTCCTTTCACGATAAATACATTCGAACTCAGCGCCTCAGCCACAAACCCATTGCTGTTGAGCAATAGCATTTCCTCCCAACCCTTTTCTTGCGCCAATTGTGCGCCTAGTACATACCATTGTGCACTCGAAGATTTGATTTGACTTAATGCAGAAACAGGTTTCACAAAATCAGGGATAACTCCAATGCCAGAGATGGAGCTAACTTGAAAAGTATTTCTGTCTAACGGATTTGTTTGTATCACATAATCGAAGGTTCGCTGGTTGGGCAAGTATAAACCAGCACCGCTGCGGATAAAATGAACACGGATACGAGCATTGGTCAAGCCATTCGCAGTAGCTAAATCATGAATGGACGCACTTAATTTTTCTGCAGTAAAATCAACGGGGAGTTCTCCGCGCAACAACGAAACAGTAAAAGCTATTCGCTGCATATGCAAATAAATCAAGGGAATTTTGCCTTGCATCATCACCAGAGTCTCAAAAAAACCATCACCATATAGCAATCCCCGATTAAAGAAAGGCAAAGCAGCATCAGCCTCGCTCATCAGCGTCCCGTTATAATTGATAAACTGCATACGCTTCGTTTTTGACTAACAATGTACCTAAGGCAGGAATACAACGAATAGGATAAAGTAAATGAGTAACGCCATTGTTTTTTAAGGCTAATAATTGTTCTGCGCTAAGCTGTTCAAAGTGTGTGTTGCTTTGTTGCTGTAAGGCAAATCCTTTGGCATCGCTGTCTTTATTTACACCATACACTTCTCCAACTCTGCGATACCATTCTTGCACAAAAAGTTGATGGCGCACATTGGCTTTAAACTCGACATAGCTGGAGCGCTGTGCATAAAACTTCAGCTCCGTGTTTTCGAAAGCTTGAATAAATACCGCGTCTTGAGGTGTATTCATTTTTATCTCTTCGGCTATGCAAATGATGGCTTCACGCTCTTTAAATCCAAAAATTTGAAACGGTACTTGGTAAGGTAATTTATCTGCCAAAAACACAACAATCACAAAAGAAAACAAAGTGCCTGCTAGAAGCATCCATCGCTCGAAGTGCAATTGAAATCGATGAATTGATAATCCCAAAAATAGAGGAAGCACGGCCAATAATGCTACCACACCAAAAAACTTCATCCATTGCGACACTTTATAAAATTGAAAGTTGGCGATTGGAATAAAGTGAAAAACATCAGTTGCAACGATATAAAACAACAAACCTAAACTGCCAATAAATAGGAATTGAAACAGAGGCTTTGATACCTTTCTAAAATAGATCATGCCAATGATTGTCAATGCTAAAAACACCATGACTTTCTTGGTGGGAAATGAAGCGAAGATGAAATGATGCGGGTGACGAAACTTAAACATCACCTCAAAAATAAATTCAGGAGCGACTTGAGCTTCCCCTGATTTTTGCAGGAGAATAAAGAGCAAGTAAACACCGGCAGTAGCACCAAACAAACCAATAAACCGTAGAAAAATAGACCACTTTACTTGCCCTGCCATGGCCGCAAACAACAGGATAGCGGACAATACCAACATCACATCTAATCCATCTAGCAATTGAATAAAGGTGGCGATAGTCATTAACAAAGAGGCGACCATCCATCGCTTGTCAAGGAAGTAATTCATTGCCCAAACAATCAGAGCCGTAGCAACTCCTCCTGCTTGCAAACACTCGGAATAAACTTCCACGTTTCCTAAGCCAAAATCATTAAGCGGAATGAGTGCAGTAGCCACCGCCACCCAAGCCCAATAACGATTTTGAATAAACCGAAGGGCTATTTTTTCTAAGCCCATGACCAAAAAAACTGTGCAAAGCATTTGACCTAGAAATGCAATCAATTCTAGATAATCAACAAAAGGCAAGAGC
>CANGXE010000133.1 GCA_947457525.1 Bacteroidota bacterium
CTACATCAAAACCCGCCACCGTAGCTTGACCGAACGAAGCCGGAATAAAACAAGTCAGCATTTTCATGGTGGTGCTTTTGCCCGCACCGTTTGGCCCTAAGAAACCTAACACCTGTCCGGGCTGCACTTCGAAAGAGATGCCATCCACCGCGCGTTGGGTGCCATATAGTTTGGTAAGTCCGTTTACTTTTACTGACATTGTTTTTATTGCAAGGGCGAAACTTCGTGAAATAGTTTTAGACTGCCAATTTTTTAGGAAGCATTTGCAATAATATTGACAAAACAGTGACTATTCCCCGAAGAAATCTTTCACCTTATCAAAAAATCCACGCTCTTGTTTGACACCCGGTTTTGGTTTAAAGTTAGGGCTTTCGCGCAGTTTTTCAAGTAGTTTTTTCTCGTCAGTGGTAAGTTCGGTTGGTGTGTATACATTGAGCAAAATCAACTGATCGCCTCGGCCGTAAGCATTGACCGAAGGCAAGCCTTTGCCGGTGAGACGGAATATTTTGCCGGGTTGTGTGCCCGCAGGAATTTTGAATTTAGCTTTGCCGTCAATAGTTGGCACTTCTACACTGGTGCCCAATACCGCATCCACAAAACTGATATGCAAGTCATAAATCACGTTTTGCCCGTCAATCTCTAAATCTGCATTTTTTTCTACTTCTACAAGAATAATCAAATCGCCTGCCGGTCCGCCTTGCTCGCCCGCATTACCTTTGCCACTCATCGAAAGTTGCATGCCGTCTTGTACGCCTGCCGGTATGTCCACGCTAATAGTTTCTTCACCATACTCCACGCCTAGGCCGTTGCAAGTGCCACATTTCTTAGTGATTTGCTGACCGCTACCATTACACTGATAACACGTGTTAGTCGTTTGCATTTGTCCAAGGATGGTGTTCGTTACTTTGCGCACCACACCGCTTCCTGAACATACTGTACATTTGCCCACTGAGCTGGCATCTTTCGCTCCACTACCCTCGCAGGTGTGACATTTAATTTGCTTCTTAACTTTGAGTGTCTTGCGAGCCCCTTCAGCTACTTCTTTGAGACTCAATTTTACTTTAATGCGCAAGTTGGTGCCGCGTTTGCCGCGTGTGCGCTGTTGGCTTCTTCCACCTCCGCCACCAAAAAAAGTCTCGAACGGATCGAAACCTCTGCCACCACCTCCGCCACCAAAAATATCGCCAAAGTTGCGGAAGATGTCTTCCATGTTACCACCTTGGTAGCCACCACCTTGATTATCTACACCAGCATGACCATATTGATCATAACGCGCTTTCTTTTGCTCATCGCTCAAAATCTCGTACGCTTCAGCGGCTTCCTTAAACTTCTCTTCGGCTGCTTTGTCACCTTGATTTCTGTCGGGATGATATTTCAACGCCACTTTGCGGTAGGCTTTTTTAATCTCCTCCGCATTGGCTGATTTTGTTAACCCTAATATTTCGTAATAATCTCTTTTTACCATTCTGCTCTTTTATAAAACTTAGTGTCTCTTGTGTTCTTAGTGGTTAACACTTCTTTATTTTCCTACTACAACTTTTGCAAATCGAATAATCTTATCGCCTAAGTAATACCCTTTTTCTACTTCATCAATCACTTTGCCGGAAAGCTCTGCGGTTGGTGCAGGAATTTCTGTAATGGCTTCATGCGTTTCTACATCAAATGGTTTACCGATGCTTTCCATTGGTTTCAATCCTTTTGATTGCAAGGCGCTCACCATCTTATTGTAAATCAACTGTACTCCTTCTTGTACTTTGGTATCGCCCGATTTTTCAGCGGCTTTCAATGCGCGCTCAAAATCATCCACGACCGGCACCATCGCTAAGATGACTTCTTTACCTGCAGTTTGAATTAAATCTAACTTCTCCTTAGCGTTTCGTTTTTTGTAATTGTCGAAATCTGCATAAAGGCGAACGTACTTGTCGCGCAGTTCGTCCATCTCTTTTTTCAACTCGGCAATCTCTATATCCTTTGGGTCAACGGCCTCTTCGGTAAACTCAGCATCTTCGGGTTTATTTTTCTTAAACACATCGTTGAGTAATTTCTCAGCAGCATCTATTGTCTTTCCGGCAAAACTTCCAGCCTTTTCTTTGGCATCATTCACCATTTCTTCGGCTTTTTCACTCACGTTGTGCGTAAAGTCTTCCACTTTATCCTTCAAATTGTCTTGTTTTTCTTCGTTATTATCTTGCATAATGCATGTTTTAGGCGAGCAAATAACTCAAATTCTTTGCCTCATTTATGCAAATGGACAAATTGTCGGTTATGGCAGAAAATTGGTAGCCGCAGCGTCATGTCCGAGCTGAGAATTGAAAAAATGGCAGTAAAAACTATCTACACTCGCTTGATATCCGCACCCAAGGCATTCAAGCGCTGGTCTATCCGCTGATAACCGCGGTCTATCTGGTCAATATTATTGATGGTAGATTTTCCTTCTGCACTGAGGGCAGCAATGAGTAACGAAACTCCCGCACGAATGTCGGGTGAGCTCATGGTAATACCGCGGAGTTTATACGCTCGGTTAATGCCAATCACACTGGCGCGATGAGGGTCGCAGAGAATAATTTGTGCGCCCATGTCAATCAACTTATCTACGAAAAACAATCGACTCTCAAACATTTTTTGATGAATGAGCACACTGCCATTGGCTTGCGTAGCCACTACCAACACAATGGATAATAAATCGGGCGTAAACAACGGCCAAGGACCATCGGCAATGGTTAAAATAGATCCGTCAATAAATCGCTGAATTTCGTAACGCTCTTGAGCCGGCACATAAATATCATCGCCTCGCACTTCGAGTTTAATGCCCAACTTTTCGAACACCGGTAAAATATTACCAAGCATATCTACGCGACAATTCGTGATCGTTATCTCACTTTGAGTCATGGCCGCCAAGCCGATGAACGAACCGATTTCAATCATATCGGGCAACATGCGATGCTCTGTTCCGCCTAGGTAACCTACCCCTTCAATGTAAATCAAATTGGAACCAACTCCAGTTATTTTTGCCCCCATGCGATTGAGCATTTCGCAAAGCTGCTGCAAGTAAGGCTCGCAAGCGGCATTGAAAATGGTGGTTTTGCCTTTGGCCATCACGGCTGTCATCACAATGTTGGCAGTGCCGGTCACCGATGGTTCATCGAGCAAAATATAGGTGCCGTGCAAGTTACTTGCCTCTACGGAATAGAAACTTTCGTTGCTGTCGTAATTGAATTTTGCACCTAGTTTTTCAAAACCCAAAAAGTGCGTATCTAATCTTCTGCGACCTATCTTATCGCCACCAGGTTTAGGTAAAAAAGCTTTATTGAAGCGGGTTAACAATGGCCCCATGATCATGATAGAACCTCTCAGCGATGCGCCTTTCTTTTTGTACGTATCTGTTTTTAAATATTCTAAGTTGACTTCGTCTGCTTTGAAGGTATAGGTGTCTTCGCTAAGCTGCTCCACCTTCACACCCAAGTCTTTCAAAATATCAATCAACGCTAACACATCCACAATTGCCGGAATGTTGCTGATGGTAACTTTTTCGGGGGTGAGCAAAACGGCACAAAGAATTTGCAAAGCTTCGTTTTTTGCACCTTGTGGTTCAATAGAACCGCTCAATTTTTTACCGCCAATTACTTCAAATGATGTCATTCGGTGTTTGTTTTAATTGGGATAAAAATGTAGAATAGCCAAGGAGTATCCCATTTCTGCGCACTAAAGCTATGCACAGCGAACTGTGGAGTGGACAAAAACGGTAATTGTCTTATCGTTTTTTCTTGAAATGTTTTGGACGGCCGCCATTGTTGTTATTGCTGCCACCGTGACGAAACTTGCCGCCTTTGTTGCGCGAAGGCACTCCGCCCAACACTTCGGGACGAGCCGGTTTAAATTTATTAGAGCGCGCCAATGAGCCGATGTCTTGATCTTCGGTCACTTGCAGTTTGCCTCTCGAAAGCAAACGCAAATCGTTTTTGATGGTTTCGTCATTTACCAATTCTTTGCTCCAGTTTTGGTACACCAATTTCATGAAGTTACCAATACAAGCCGTAAAGCCCATGCGTTTTTCAGGGTCTTCGGTTTCTACGGCTTTGGCGACCAAACTTTCTACGTTTTTGCCGTAGTGTTTGTACTTGATGCGCGACTGCGGATAAGCCAAACGCTCCGGCTTTTTCTCCATCTCTTCACGGTTCTTAATCGGATAGGGCGAATCAACTTTTAGTTTGTAATCGCTCATAATGAAAAGGTGATCCCAAAGTTTGTGCTTGAAATCTTCTACGTTGCGCAATTGCGGATTGAGTTGCCCCATCAGTTCTATGATTTCGCGAGCTACTTCATTTCTGCGCACATCGTCTTCAATTTCCATACAATTCGCCACTATGCGTTGTACATGACGGCCATATTCTTTAAGGATTAAGTGTTCTCGGGAGGTATTATATTCTGCCATGATTCGGTTGTGAGTTGTTAGTTATTCAAATATAGGTTGACGCAACGCGTGTTTCTGGTTTCGGAAATAGTAGTTTAGATAGCTAGTAAACACCGATTGGTGAATTACAGTTTAGTGAATGTTTTTTGTCAGCGAAGCAACAGGAGGGTGCGTTGCCACCAACAATTTGGTAGTACGAATAAAGGAATAAAAAAGGAAATAGTGAAATGGGCAGTTTACAACCCTCCGGTCAGGATCTTCAACTTCGCAAACTTGAGCATGATTTTCTTTACGCCAAAGGCGCCAAAATGAATGCCCGCAATCTTATTAGCACCCGAACCTTCGATACTGATTACTTTGCCTTCGCCAAATTTTTCGTGCAACACTTCAGCTCCGTTTTGCAGGTTAGCTACATCGTCTGCTATAAAAGGCTCGTCTGAGTTATTGGCAGGAGCTTTAGTGAGCGGAGCAGAACTTGGGCGAGGAAATAAACTTTTGCCCGCGCTGTTTTGATGCACTTGAGGTCGCTTGATATCGCCATGGTGCGACACAATATCTTCGGGCACTTCTTTGAGGAAGCGACTGGGCTCACAATAGTTCAACTGCCCAAACTTGTAGCGCGTGCTGGCATAAGTCAAAAACAAGCGCGATTCTGCACGAGTGATCGCTACATAAAAAAGTCTGCGCTCTTCTTCCAAATCTTCCAAGCTGTAAAGTGACTGTGTACCTGGGAAAAGGTTCTCTTCCATACCCACCACATACACTACTCCAAACTCCAAGCCTTTGGCGGCATGCACTGTCATCAGCTTCACCGTGTCTATATTCTCTGCATCTTTTTCATCTCCTGTCAGCAAGGTCACATTTTGCAAAAATGAACCGAGCGATTTGTCCAGCACCTCTTCTTCATTTTCTTGCACCACATCTTCTTCCACAAATTCTTTGATGGAGTTCAAC
>CANGXE010000134.1 GCA_947457525.1 Bacteroidota bacterium
AGTTCTTTCAACTCGTTTTTGCTGCCGAGGTATTTGATGCGAAATTGTTCGATTTCATCGGGAGTGGCAGGTGAGGCTGCTTGAATGGCTGCGAGTATCTGATTGGCTTTGTCGAATGGTTCTTGCATGTGGCGAATTTATGGATTTTGGACAATTGAAGAAATGAATTTTTATGCATGAAAAAGGAAGGCGAGGGATATGTATTATATTGCTATACTTACTTTGTATGAACGCTAATGAATTGAATATAGACGACACGATTTCAAAGAAGAAAAAGATGTTTCCGATAGGCGAAGAACTATGGAAGTATTTGACGGAGTATAGTCGCGACATCACTATTCCTATCACGTATCAAGATCTTCGTCACTTCAACGGCAGTGTGGCGGTGCGAGACAAGAAAGGGAAAGACACCTTGTGGGAATCGGCACTATATCCGGACAGTGAGGTTCAACACATTCACGATGGGTTGAAGACCATTTATGCGATATTGAAAACGGGAGGTGATGTGTCGGTCCATACCCACTTGGTGGTGGAGCGTATTGACTATTGCACCTTTGGTAACTCCAATCCGTTTCGCATAAAGATTGTGAATAATCTGAATGACAATTACGATTACTTTTATGTGAAGCAAGGGGATGCTTCGCGGGTGTACGGTTTAGAGTTGGAGCATATTCTTTCACCTTCGCGCATCAATTATTTTACGTTTCAAAACACGCTGGTGGAAGAACACATTGCAGGCATTCCGGGCGATCAGTTTATGTTGAATTACTTACATAACTCAGAGTTCAACAAGGTGCGCATTGCCAAAGAGTTTGTGAAGTTTAACGAGCGGTGTTTTGTTCGGTTGTTGGGAGACATGCGCTCCTACAATTATGTGTTTGATATCACGCCCGATTTTGAAGAAGTCCAGTTTCGCTTACGCGCCATCGACTTCGATCAGCAGAGCTATGAAGGCAAGCGGACGATTTACTTACCACAGTTTTTTAAAGAGAATTTACCCTTAGTTCAACTTACCTTAGACTTGCTCACTCCGGCCACCATTCGGCAGTATCAAAAAGAAGAGCGAACGCTCATAGCGCGAAGGAGTTTGTCTTCGGCTTACAGGCTCAACCAATTGGTGGAGGTGATGAGCAAAGACACGATTTCTTTGCCCAATAAAGTGACACAACTAGGCGAAGAATTAGCAAAGTTTTATGACCATGCGGCATTCTTAACTTGTCAATCGATGGGCGAACTGTTGCGCTGCAGTTTGAACTTGATAGAACAAGAGATACAGCGGAAAAAGTAACTGCTCAGTATCAATTTTCTAATTGAAAAATACGCCCTTCATACGGTTGCAATTGTTGTGTTGAGCTATCGGAGTGAGTGGTGAAAATGGTAGTTCCGTTTATCGGCTCAATCTCTTTAACTTTCTTACTCATGTTCAACAGCACTAAGTAACTGGCTTCGCCATCTGTTCTTTCATAAGCCAGTATATTTTTGTCGTTAAAATCTTTTTTCAAAGTAAAACTACCCGAATTCAATGCAGGGATGCTTTTACGTAGGGTTAAAAGTTTACGATAAGTGTTCAGCAACGAAGTGCTGTCTTGAAGTTGATTCGCTACGTTGATGGTTTTGTAAGTGCTGACAATCGGTAACCAAGGTTGCGCCAATGAATCGCAAAAACCGGCATTCGCTTGGTCGCTCCATAGCATGGGGGTGCGGCACTCATCGCGGTTGAGCGTTTCGGGAGAGAGGTCAGCTAAAAACTGCGGCACTTTACTATTCGCAATCGCCACGGCATCTTTCCCTTCTTTGAGTGGAATGCGTACATTGGGCATGCCGAGTTCTTCGCCATTGTAGACAAATGGAATGCCTCTCGTGGTGAGTTGCACCAAGGCTTTTAGTTTTGCTTTGGCGACACTGCTGTTTACTCGGTCAATCGAACGCGTGCGGTCATGGTTGCCAAACACCAAAGTAGGAATGAGCGGATCAGCAAATTCATGATTAAAACCGGCTAACATTTTGGCGTACTTCCTCGCATCGAATTTTTCAGAAATGGCTTTAAATAAAAATACACCATGCAAACCGTCTTTGCCGTCTTTCTTGCAGAAATTTTTGATGAGCGATTCTTCACCATGCGATTCACCAATCAACACGCGAGTTGGCGACTGATACTCATTAATCACTTGGCGCAACTCTGTGGCAAACCCAAAACTTTGTTCTTGCAAAAAGTTGTTTTTGGCGTATTGGAAAAAGATGGTGAGTTTGCTATCGCTTGGCAATAGTTTTGCCGAAGGAGGATTGTTTTTGAGCGTGCTGTCTTCATGAATAGCACTGATAATGTCTAACCGAAAACCATCAACGCCTTTATCGAGCCAAAAGCGAACAATGTCAAACATCGCTTTTTTTACTTCCGCATTATTATAATTCAAATCAGGTTGAAAAGGCAAAAAGCCATGGTAGTAAAATTGATGACGTGCCGGATGATATTGCCAAGCTCTATCGCCCACCATGCTGCGCCAGTTGTTAGGTCGCTTCAAACCATCTTTACCGCGACCATCTTTCCAAATATACCAATCGGCTTTGGGGTTGTCTTTTGACGAACTCGATTCTTTGAACCAAGCATGTTGGTCGGAGGTGTGGTTCATCACCATGTCAAAAATCAAGTGCATACCTCTGCGATGTATCTCTTCGACCAAGCGTTTGAAAGTAACTGTATCTCCATATACTGAATCAATGGCGGTGTAGTCGCTGATGTCATACCCAAAATCGCGTTGCGGACTTTGGGTGAAAGGTGAAATCCAAATTGATTCAAAGCCAAGTTGCTGAATGTAATCCAACTTTTGAATGATGCCTTCCAAGTCGCCAATGCCGTCTGCATTAGTGTCATAAAACGAACGGGGATAAATTTGATAAACCGTGGTTTTTTTCCACCAATCGTCCGCTGTGCTTTGCGCAAAACTGGAAGCTGAAAAAAGGAAAAATAGAAGCGAAAAGAAAAGTGTTTTCATGTCCGAATATATTCGGCAAAGTAGCAATTATTTAGCAATCACTTTTTCTTGATGGCGAATACTTTCGTTGTGGATTTGCTGAAAGAGTTTGAGTATAAATTCTTCGGTGAGTCCACCTGTTGTTCCTTTGGCTAGTGCGCGTTTCACAATCTGCGCCCAGCGTTCCGATTGGTGAAGCGTTAACTGATGCTCATTTTTGAACGAACCAATTTCTTCCGAAATCCCCATGCGCTCACACATCAACTCGATGATGTAATCGTCAATACGATCTACGCGCGAACGAAGCTCATTGAGGTCGGCTAGTGCATCGATGGAATTTTTAGGTTGACGAACAATCAGTGTGGTTAAAATTTCCCCTAATCGTTCGGGAGTCACTTGTTGCTTAGCATCGCTCCACGCTTTGTCGGGGTTGATGTGCGTTTCTATCATCAATCCTTCAAACCCCATGTCTAACCCTTGTTGTGCCAACGTGTAAATCAAATCTCTTGTACCGCCAATGTGAGATGGGTCAACGATGATTGGAATATCCGGATGGCGTCTGCGCAATTCTATCGGCAATTCCCACATGGGTGGATTGCGATACATGGTTTTTTGATAAGATGAAAATCCGCGATGAACTGCAGTCAGTTTGATGATGCCAACGGCATGAATTCGTTCTAAAGCGCCAATCCAAAGTTCGAGGTCGGGGTTGACAGGATTTTTAATCATCACGGGGATGTCAACGCCTTTTAGCGACTCCGCAATTTCTTGCACCGCAAAAGGAGAAACCGTGGTGCGCGCACCAATCCACAACACATCAATTTCATTTTTCAATGCGGCATAAACGTGTTCAGGACTAGCAATTTCTATACACACCGGCAAACCCACTTCTCGTCCGGCATTTTTCACCCAAGGCAATCCGATTTCACCTACGCCTTCAAACGAGTTTGGGCGAGTGCGCGGTTTCCACACTCCGGCTCTGATCATTTGTACTTTCCCATTTGTGTTGGCCACAATTTCGCGAACCGTAGATAGCATTTGCTCTTCGCCTTCAGCACTACACGGCCCTGCAATCACTAGAGGATGCTCTGTGCGAAAGCCCCAATTATCGAGAGTGGTGGCGGTTAATGGATTGGTCACGTTTTTATTTTTTGCTTGAGCGTTTGTTTTTAAGTCAGAAAAAGTAACTTCGGATTGATGAAGCCACTTTTTTGTATCTGCCTTGTACTAACATTTTTTGCTCGCACAAGTTTAGCACAATCCATTAATTATCCGATTAACTCTTTTGAGAAAACCACAGCCACCTTTAGCTACTTGCTTTGGAACAATGACCAAATTGCGAAGAACGACACGGTGCATGAACTTATTACCGACCTAGTCGAACCAATGTTGGTCGACTCGGTGATTGAGCGAAAAAAACAGCACCATAAACTTTTTCCATTGGGTTGGTTTATTCATGCCTTTGGTGGATTTAACTGGCGCGCTAACTCGATGGTCAAGCAAAAGTTTGTGGGCACGGTGAAACATCACGGTCGCAGTGGCAGCAAAGAATACACTGAGTATGACATCAATTTTGATATATACTTCAATACTCGAAAATATTTGGATAAAGTATTGACCGGTTATGATATGCAGCGCAAACACAAAAAGCAAGATGTACGCCCATCGCATCGCACCGATTACAACGGCCCACGCTTTTTGCGCGACACCGCTAACCTTGACAAAAATCTTTTTCGCTTGCATTGTGAGCTAACGCCTCCTGAAGCTTTTCGCCCACAGTTGCATTATCTATTTTATGCTACACAACCCGATGGCACTTCGATGAAAACGCATCCCAACATGGAGAGCAATCACCCCACGATGGGTTTTTATGGTGTGTTTTGCAGCGACTGCAATCACAACTGCCACCCGGAGTTGCATCCTTATGAAATGACCTGGTGGTTAAAGGCAAACGAAGGTGATGAAACGGACACTAGAACATGGCTTTTTGGTCTTTTTCATGAGGGCAGCAACCGGATGAAAAAGTGGAGTGTTAACCCCATGACCGGTAGCATCAAATTACCTTTTGTAATAGATTTGAAAGAAGGGGCTGCACTAGATATTTTTGCCGAGCATTTGGTGTTTAATAAATTTCAAGATAAGGAATTAGTAAAACTCAATTTGCCCGAAAACTCATTCAACCCACGGAAAAAAGAAGTAGACATTAGTTTCACGGAAAATGGAGTAGAAATCACCTCTGCGAAAGTGAGGTTCAACAGCGCGATGCCCACCGATGGGTTGAAGTATTGGTTCAGTGATGTTAATTTCGATAAACAAAACCAAGTGTTGAGTGGTTACTTTCATTTAGCTACATCGGTCACTGATTTATATACCACAAGAA
>CANGXE010000135.1 GCA_947457525.1 Bacteroidota bacterium
CTCACCAAATGGTGACGGGAACAATGATGTGTTCCAAATTTACGGCCAAGGGATTAGAACAATTGATTTAAAAATATTCAACCGTTGGGGCGAAAAAGTTTTTGAAACCACAAATCAATTTGAAGGATGGGATGGGACTTACAAAGGTGTGATGCAAAATCCATCCGTGTTCACCTATAATGTAGATGTAACTTTCTTAGACAATAAAAAAGTTGAAAGAAAAGGAACTGTATCTATTATCAGGTAATGACAATGTTAAACCATTAAAAAGGAGATATTTTGTATCTCCTTTTTTTATAAACCAAATATGAAAAAAATCATCTTCACATTAGCAATCCTCTATCTTTCTCTATCAAATTTTGCTGCAACCGGTGATACTACTTATGTGTATTCACACACAGCAACAAACTTAAATTCTCCACCTTCTAATGATGATGTTTGGACCGTGCTCCCAAACACCTCAACTAATTATCAAAAGATTTTAATGAAGTTTACTTTGGGATGTGGAACCCCAAATTGCTCTGGTTGGGATTACACTGTTAATACCTATTTAGGGAAAAAAAATGGATTAGTTGATAGCACTATAGTATCAATTGACACTACCTCTGCTGATACTACTTGGAGTTATAGTGACCAAGTCAAATTTATTGAGATTGGTCGGCTGATTACTCCCTACGGTACATACATGGCTAACAACAGCAATGGATTTAATAACAGTTGGACACATCCTTATTATTATGATGTTACTGATTATGCAGCTTTACTTAAAGACTCAGTAAATATTCGTGTTTTTTATTCGGGCTGGTCAGATGCTTTTAGTGCAAAAATTGAATTTATGATGATAGAGGGTCAACCTACTCGACAAGTGGAGAATGTGAGAGAAATTTATAATCAATATGTGGGCTATCCTAATTCTGCTGCATTTGAAAATGTAGTCAGCGCTAAAACATTTCCTATTTCAGCCAATGTAACATCCGCTAAAGTATCACTCATCATTACCGGCCACGAAAGTCAAGGTGAATTTGACCCACATGGTTTTCAATTAAAAGTAAATAGTGTTTTAGCACATAGTGAGTTATTTTGGAAAGCAGATTGCGGAATGACTGCTATTGCTCCACAAGGAGGCACTTGGATTTTTAATCGTGCTAATTGGTGTCCGGGTGAAAAAGTAAATGAGTTTGAAATGGACATCACGCCATATATCACATCAGGTCAAAATGCAAGTATAGATTTAGATCTAGACGATTTTATCGTGCAAGCCGGTGAGGGTGCTGGCTATGGAATATCTGCACATTTAATTACCTACTCTGCTCAAAAAAATAATGATGTTGCATTAGAAGAAATCATTGCGCCAAACAACGATAAAAACTATTCGCGTTTTAATCCAATCTGCACAGAACCAATAGTCAAGATCAAGAATGCAGGTAAACTTCCACTTACTTATGCTGAAATTGCTTATCGAGTAAAAGGTGGAGAAACTTGGTATTATGAATGGACCGGTTACTTAAAGCCCTTTGAAACTGAAATCGTAACACTACCTGAGTTTAGTTGGAATGGATTAGATACAAATGACCGTCAATTTATAGCAATTGCCAGTTGGCCAAACAATGTGCCTGATGAATACGAATCTAACAATAAACTCGTTAGTCGTTTTGATATGACACCACAATTGAACGAAAGTTTTTATGTTTATGTCAAAGCCAACAACCAACCGCAAGAGAGTTCATTGTTAGTTCGCTATGAAAATTTAGACACGTTGCTATTCAAAAATAATTTTGTAGCCAACGGAATATCTCGCGACACATTCCAGCTTTTTGATGGAAGTTATGCTTTAGACATCTACGACTATGACAATCAGTGGGAAGGAGGAGATGGACTATCTTGGTGGTTAAATACTCAACAAGGTTGGGAAAATACCGGTTCTACTAGTATGCGAAAAACAAGTAACAATCAAGTGATAAAAAACTTTAATGGTGATTTCGGTTCGAATATTCATTACGAATTTACTGTGGGTTATCCATTGGGGTACAACGAGCCTAGGGAAGCACCTGCTGCGCCCGTACACACCACGAGCATTAATACAATCATTCCTGATTATATCAACCTCAATGTATTTCCTAATCCGGCTAATGAAAAAATTAATTTAAGCTTAGATGCCAAAACAAAGTTTTCAGGTAAGATAACTATGACTGACATAAATGGAAGAATCGTTAATGAGTTTCAAGTTACTCCATCGCTTGAAGTAAAACATGTTTTAGATACTAGAAGTTTGGCTAATGGATTTTACACTATCACTTTCAGCAATAATGTTTTACAAATTGTAAAGAAAGTAACCGTATTACATTAAACAACAAACTCCAAGTCAATTCTGCGTAAAGCAATATCCGCAGACAAAACTCGAACTCGTACTTTATCGCCCATTTGAAACTTTTTGCCGGTACGGAAACCGGTGAGTCGCACTTGCTTTTCATCGAATATAAAATCTTCTTCACCAAGCAAATCTACATTCACTAATCCCTCACATTTATTTTCATTCATCTCCACAAAAATTCCTTTCATAATCACGCCTGTGATTACTCCATCAAACTCCATTCCTACTTTATCTTGTAAGTATTCAATTTGCTTATACTTAGTCGCTTCACGTTCGGCTTCCATTGCTCTACGCTCCATTAATGAAGAATTTTTACAACGAGCTTCCAACTCAGGCTTGTCAATAATTTTATCGCTGCCACTCATTATTTCATATAACAAGCGGTGCACTAACACATCTGGGTAACGTCTAATCGGTGAAGTAAAGTGTGTGTAAAATTCCATGGCTAATCCATAATGACCTATATTACCGGTAGTATATATAGCTTTTGCCATACAACGAATAGCCATTGTTTCTAACACATTCTGCTCAGGTTTGCCCTCTACTTTTTTCAATAACGTATTAAAAGTTTCAGCGATTTGACGACCTTCTTCAAACTTGATAACATAGCCATAACGTGCTGCGGTAACTGCAAATTGTTCCAACTTTCCGGGATCCGGTTTATCATGTATACGATAAACAAATGGAACCGGAGACTTACCGATTTTTAATTTACTGCCGTACTTGGCCACAGTTTCATTGGCTAGTAACATAAAATCTTCAATAAACAAATTGGCGTCTTTGCGTTCTTTCAAAACTATGCCAATCGGCTTTGAGTTTTCATCTAACTTAAATCGTATCTCTGCTTTTTCAAAAGCAATAGCACCATTATCAAATCGCTTCTTTCTAATTTTTTTAGAAATTTCGTGCATCACTTTTATCTCTGCAGCGCAATCTCCTTCACCTGTTTCAATCACTTTTTGAGCATCTTCGTAAGTAAATCTTCTATCGCTATGAATAATAGTTTTAGCAATAGAGAAATGAACAACATCATGATTACTGTTGAACTCAAATAATGTAGAGAAAGTCAACTTATCTTCATTTGGTCGAAGTGAACAAAGTAAGTTGGAAATTTTTTCTGGTAACATTGGGCAAACTCTGTCCGGTAAATAAACCGAGGTGGCTCTTCGTTCGGCTTCAATATCTAAGGCAGAGCCTTCTTTGATGTAATGAGACACATCGGCAATGTGTACCCCAACTTCGATATTACCATTAGGCAACACTCGATAGGAAAGTGCATCATCAAAATCTTTTGCATCCTCCGGGTCAATGGTAAAAGTCAGCACATCACGCAAATCTACACGCGTGCTTATCTCCGCTTTTGAAATATTGCTACTGATTAAATCTAACTCTCGATAGACTTCTTTCGGAAACTCAACGCTAAATCCATTTTCGATTAAAATTTTCTTCATGTCAAGGTCAGATGAAAAATCATTTTTCAACACCTCGAGCACCTCTCCTACCGGATTTTTCGAACCCGTCTTCCAATCGGTTACACGCACAATGACTTTGTCATTGTGCTTTGCACCATTCAACATATCCAAAGGAATGAATACGTCTGAATTTAGCTTTCGTTGATCTGCTACGAAAAAGGCAAACTTTTCTGTTACTTCTACTTTTCCCGTAAAACTGTCTTGTGCACGTTTGACAATATCTATAATTTCGCCTTCAGGCCTTCTTCCCGCAGTGGTTACCCTAACCTGCACCCAATCACCTTGCATTGCATTGCGCACAAATTTTTGAGGGATGTAAACATCTTTAACAAACCCTTCAATTGATACATAAGCAGCACCATTTTTTGTCAAGTCAACACTTCCATAAAGCGCATTCGGTAGTCGTGATTTTGTTGACTTTATTTTTACCACATTTTCAGCTTCTCCATTGAGCAATTCGATAGCGCCATTGGATTGAATTGCGATAGTATTGCTATGCTCCAATTGATTTAAGGCCATTACTACTTCCTCTTGTGTAAGCTTATGTTTAAGTATCGGGAAAAGTAATTTTAGGCTTGCTCTGTCCTCCAAAGATTTTATGCTGTCCAACACAAAAAGCTTGTTGGCTTTAGCATTCTTATCTCCCTTGTATTCCTTTTTAACTGTGGTACGTTTCTTCTTTGCCATATTATTGTCATTCAACGACAAAATACGGATTTAATAGGTTAGGTTTATTATAAGTTAGTGACATTCCTGTATTTAGGTTAATAACTTTGCGACCTGCATTTTCTGCCACTGCTTGGGCTGCAGCCGTGTCCCACTCCATAGTAGGCGCTAAACGTGGATAAATATCTGCTGCTCCTTCGGCTACTAAACAAAACTTCAATGAGCTACCCGAACTTACAAATTCTATTTGCTTATCCTTGCTTACTATGTCAATGTAATCTTTCGTTTCGTCAGACAAATGTGACCGACTAGCCACTATGGTTAGTTCAGATTTCTGGCTATGATGTATATTGTTTTGACCAATAGGAATGAATGTATTGTTTTCAAAACGAAAAGCGCCAAAACCATTTACGCCAACATAAGTTTTTTTCAAAGCCGGAGCAAAAACAATACCTAACACGGGCTGCCCGTCTTCTATTAAGGAAATATTTACGGTAAACTCTCCATTCTTTTTGACGAACTCTTTTGTGCCATCTAATGGGTCAATCAGCCAAAACTTAGTCCAAGATTTTCTTACATCATAAGCGATAGATTTGCCCTCCTCTGACAAGTAAGGTATATCCGGGTAATGTTCAAAGAGCTTAGATTGAATTACATCATTTGCTCGCTTGTCTGCTAAAGTTAGTGGCGATTCATCGTCTTTTGGTTCAACAGAAAATTCAGTGTTATAAATCTCCATTATTGCATCACCGGCTAGGTGGGCTATCTGCACAAGTAACGCAATATCTATACTTCCGTAATTCATTGTTTATTTAACTCTGCAACGCATGTTTGCAAACTATC
>CANGXE010000136.1 GCA_947457525.1 Bacteroidota bacterium
GCCGTGATTTTTGCATCTTGTTCTTCTGTTTGTTTTTTTACTTCTTCTGCATTGTTGCAGCTGCTTAGTGCAAGAGCTGCACCGGCTACGAAGATCATGAATATTTTTTTCATTTTGTTTCTTGTTTTTAGGTGAGTTTACAATTATTTGCTGGCTGTTTCAGCTGCAGCTGCTGCTTTTAATTCTTCTACTTTTGCATCTACCTGAGCTTGGAGGCCGGTTTGACAAGCTGCACGTAATTCTTGCAACTTCGCTTCAGATTGGGCAGTGTACAAAGAGTCAACTTTAGCGTTGATTTGCTCTTCAGTAAGCGGAGTAAATTTTTCGCCACAGCTAGTTGTTGTGAGAGCGAAAAAAGCGCCTACCGCTAGGGTTAGAACTATTCCTTTTTTCATGGTTTTTAATTGATTTTAGTTATTAATTAATGACAAAAATAGCTTTTGTGAATTAAAATGCGCAAAAGGTTTGCAAACATTTTTGGGTAGTTGGTTTGATTATTCTTTGCACCAATTACTAATTTTGGTACATAGTTTGAATATATGGCAATAAACATACCAAAATGAAAACCACACTAATTTTATTCATCATTTTAATAATAAACGTATTTAACATACATGCGCAAACAAAAAAATTGGGCGTTCGCAATAATCCCTCTCTGGAGGAAGAGGTTAAATATGGTCCCGAAGTGAACTATCCGGACAGTATTTTCATCGTAAATCTGCCCGATGTTCCTATTATTTATTTTAAGACTAAAGAAGAATGGACACAATACTACAAGTACAAGAGTAGAATTGTGAAAGTGTTGCCGTATGTTAAAATCGCCAAACAGCTGCATGCCGAATTGGTAGCAGAAAAAGAAAACAGTAAAAAACGGCAATACAAAAAATATCGCAAAGACGTAGAGAAAGAAATGCGAGCAAAATTTGAAAAGGAGTTAAAAAACTTAACTCAAGGTCAAGGGGAAATGCTGTTTAAACTCATCAATCGGGAAACAGGAAATAACTCTTACAACTTGATTAAAGATATCAAAGGAGGATTTCAGGCAGGCATTCTGCAACTGTTAGCTAAGCGATGGGGTTATAATCTCAAGGATAAGTATGATCCCAACCAAGAAAAAATGATTGAATTAATCATTAAAGAACTTGGCCCGGCATACAATGTGAAATCATAGTTAAATCTTGGAGGCGAACATTTTAAGTATTGTATCAGCAATTTGTTCTTCTTCCACCTTATTCATACAATCAAAGTGCCCTTCGGGGCAATTTTTATATCCAATTTTGGAGCACGGGCGGCATTTCAAATCTGCTATTTGAATAACTAGTTGTGGAACTTCATGTTTGCCATAATAAGGAAACATACCAAACTCGGGGATGGTATTTCCCCAGATTGAAATGATTGGCTTCTTTAGAGCTGCAGCTATATGCATCAAACCGGTGTCGTTAGTAACCACAACACTAGCTTTTTGCAACAATGAAGCCGATTGTGCCAAGGAATATTTGCCCGCTGCATTGTAAATCGGGTGATTGGGCAAAGTACTCATTATAGTTTGTCCATCAATTTTATCCTCCGGACCGCCAAACAAAACAATGGGGGTATTAGACATTAACTTTAAAGTCGAAACAATTTTCTGTAAGGGAAATTTCTTGGTGTTTTGCTTTGCTCCAATGACCCAAGCTACAAATCCATGGCGATGCGAAGTCGGCAACTCTTCTATGTTAATGATATCTTTTGTAGCGATGAAATAATCCAAGCCTTCATGGTCGTTATGCAAGCTTAGTCGGCTAGTTGTGGCCACGTATCTCTCTACGATAGAACTACTAGGCAACTGATTAATTTTCAAATTAACCATCAACCATTTTTGCCAATTCAGTTTATCAAACGAAAATGACGGCACTCCCAATTTCCACTTTAATAAAAAGCTGCGCTGATTGTTGTGCAAATCAATCACGTAATCATATTGCTCTGCTTTGAGCATTTGAATTAAATCTGAAATCGAATTCTCTAAATAATATACTTTGTCAATGTGGGGATTTGCCGTTACTATTTCAGCATATTGTTTCTTTGTAGCAAAGTGAATTTTTGCATTAGCCAACTGTAATTTGAGGCAGCGCACCACAGGTGTGGTCAACACAATATCTCCGATGGAAGAAAACCTTATGACTAGTATTTTCACTTTTAAAAATTAAATATCAAAACCTTCTTCCGATAAATACTTTTTTGCTTCTTCCACATAAACGGCAGCTCCCCATTTTAGCTTTTCAATTAGTTCTTCGGGCAGGCGCTTAACCACTTTTGCCGGCACACCCATCACGAGTGAATAATCAGGAATCTCCACGCCCTCTGTAACCAATGCACAAGCACCAATCACGCAACAATTACCAATTTTAGCATCATTAAGAATTGTTGAGCGAATGCCAATCAGATTATTGTCGCCAATAGTGCAGCCATGCACAATGGCACCATGCCCAATGATATTTTCTTTACCGACTTTGATAGTTTTGCCCGGGTCGGTGTGAAAGATAACCCCATCTTGAATATTTGTTCTATCGCCCACTTCTACTCTATCCATATCTGCTCGAATAATAGCGCCAAACCAAACACTTACATTGTCGCCCAAGGTGATGTCACCCACCAGCGTGGCGTTGTCGGCAATAAAGACATCTTTGCCAACCTTTACTTTACTTTTCAAATGTTCCAAATAATTGCTCATAGTTTTACTCCCTAAGTTGAACGGCTAAAGTAGAAAATAGAATGACGCTTCTCCTATCCTATCGCTAAATTTCCTTACTTCGTTCGACTAATTTTGAACTATGCCCGAATTGAGATGGAACCCTTTGCTAGACACTTGGACGATGGTAGCGACTAATCGTCAAGCTCGTCCTCACTTACCCAAAGATTATTGTCCTTTTTGTCCATCGCAAAACAAAGCATTACCCAACTTTACTGTACTTGCCTATCCGAATGATTTCCCCACCATGCAGCCCCAGGGGTTTGGCATAAAACAAATATCAAAAGGAATTTTTAGAACAAAAGATGCCATTGGAAAATGTGAAGTCATTCTCTATTCGCCCGATCACGATAAACAACTTTATCAATTAAGCGATGCGCATTTATTGGAGTTAGTTTCACTCTGGCAAAATCGTTTTACTGAGCTATCTAAAGATAAAAACATCAAGTATATCTTTGAGTTTGAAAACCGTGGTGAGGAAGTTGGCGTAACTATTCCACATCCGCATGGGCAGTTATATGCCTACTCATTTATCCCTGCTAAAATCAAAGAAGAACTTCGCAACAGTAAAAAATACTTCAAAGAAAATGGCTCGTCTATTTTTAATGATTTAAACAAAGCCGAAAAAAAGTATAAGAAAAGAATTGTTTATGAAAATAATTCCTTCACCGCATACATCCCATACTTCACTGACTATCCGTTTGGTGTTTTTATCACCCACAAAAAACTAAAAGGGAATATTGGTTTATTCACCCCCAAAGAATGTGTTGATTTGGCCGATGCGTTGAAGAAAATCACAGCGGGTTTCGATAAAATTTATCACCGACCTTTTCCCTACATGATGTGTATTCATCAAACTCCGGTGAACGACAAAAAATATGCAGACTCGGCAGATTATTATTCTTTTCACATAGAGTTTTATCCTCCGCTACGCGCCAAAGACAAAATCAAATGGTATGCCGGCAGCGAAATGGGCGCAGGTGCAGCGGCTAATCCGTTGGATGTAGATGAATGTGCAGCCATATTGCGAGACTGTATTCAATCAACAAAAGCATGAAAAAATATTTCTCTCCGGGCAGAGTGAATCTTATTGGCGAGCATCTCGATTACAATGGCGGATTGGTGTTGCCGGCCGCTATACAACTTGGCATTACCGTTACGCTTACTCCTCGCCACGACAATAAAATAAACTTTCTATCAGCCAATCATTCATTCGCTTTGATGCATGACTTAGATGATGCGATTGAGTATACAAAATACAACGATTGGACAAACTATCCATTAGGGATTATAAAACAACTATTAGCCGAAGGCCACGCCATCATTCCTTGCGATTTATATTTTGAGAGCACCCTACCCGAAGGCTCAGGATTGTCTTCCTCCGCAGCCTTAGAAGTGTTAACCGGTTACGCTTTGCTATCGCAGACAGAAAGTCAAATCAATCGTGTTTGGTTGTCGAATTTGTGTCAACAAGTGGAGAATGAATTTATTGGTGTGAAGTGCGGCATCATGGATCAAATGAGTGTAGCGCTCGGTAAAAAAGACCACGCTTTGCTGTTGGATTGTGCCTCATTGAAGCATGAAAACATTCCCTTCGAATTAGGAACATATCGTTTGTTGATTATGAATTCGAAGAAGCCAAGGAGTTTAATTACTTCTAAATACAATGAACGCAAAACAGAATGTGATGAAGCGTTGCGCATCATACAAGCTACTCAACCCGATGTGAAACATTTGGCACAAGCACCTCCTCACCTGCTGTCTTTGATTAGCGATGAAACCATCCATAAACGCGCTAAACATGTTATCTCTGAAAACTATCGAGTTAAAGAAGCCGTGAAAGTGTTGATGATGAACGACCTCTCTACTTTTGGTCGCTTAATGAATGCTTCGCATACATCGCTGCGCGATGATTATGCCGTGAGCGGTATAGAACTAGATACGCTAGTGGAGGCCGCACAACAAGCAACGGGTTGCTTGGGCGCAAGAATGACCGGAGCTGGATTTGGTGGTTGTGCTATCGCTATTGTCCAAGAGCAACGTGTGGCTGAGTTTACACAAATCGTGAGCGAACAATATTTAAAAACCACCGGACTGAACTGCGAAATTTACAGTAGCACTTTTGAAGATGGTGTACATGAAATCAAAGGATAAGCTATGTTAGGACTGAAATTACCTACTGACCCGCGATGGGCAGACCTTGCCGGAAAATCTATTGAAGATATTCTTACCGACCACGCTTACTGTGAGCAAAAAGCAACGTCCACATCCATTTCGTTGATACAAAACTATCCGGAGTATGAAGACATGGTGAACCAAGTTAGTCCACTAGTCAAAGAAGAGTGGGGACATTTTGAGTTAGTGCTGCAACAACTCAAAAAACGAAATCTCAAACTTGGCAAACAGCGCAAAGATCATTACGTCAGTGCGCTTTACACCTTTATGCGAAATGGTGGCAGCCGCGCTGAAGCACTAGCCGAGAAACTTTTGTTATCCGCCTTGATTGAAGCTCGCAGTTGCGAACGCTTTAAATTGCTGTCAAAAAATATTGAGGACGAAGAACTCCGTTCGTTCTATAAAAACTTGATGGTAAGCGAGGCAGGTCACTACAAACTTTTCTTA
>CANGXE010000137.1 GCA_947457525.1 Bacteroidota bacterium
AAGGTGTCTACCATCACCGCCAATTCTTTAGTTTCTTTTTTGCCGATAGATTTTTCTACAGCTCCGGGGTGTGGTCCGTGCGGAATACCAATCGGATGCAAAGTAATCATTCCGCGCTCCACATGTTTGCGACTCATAAAATCACCATCTACATAATAAAGCACTTCATCGCTGTCTACGTTGCTGTGATTGTATGGGGCAGGAATAGCCCCCGGATGATAGTCATACAAGCGCGGTACAAACGAACAAATAACAAAGTTATGTGCTTCAAAAGTTTGGTGAATAGGTGGCGGCAAATGCACACGACCCGTGATGGGTTCAAAGTTGTGAATGGAGAAAATGTACGGATAATGAAAACCATCCCAACCGATGGCATCAAACGGATGCGTAGCATAATGGTAAGGATAAAGCAAGCCCTGCTTCTTTACATAAATCAAAAAGTCGCCTTTCTCATCGTGCGTCACTAAGTTTTCGGGCGTGCGTATGTCGCGCTCACAAAAAGGAGAATGCTCCAGCAACTGACCGTAATCGTTTTTGTATCTGCGCGGATACTCGATTGGCGAAAAACTTTCGACAATAAATAAGCGATTGGCTTCGGTATCAAATTCGATTTGATAAATAGTACCGCGTGGCACCACAATGTAATCACCATAACCAAACTTCAACTCTCCAAACACCGACACTAATCGCCCGGTGCCTTCATGCACAAAAATCACTTCATCGGCATCGCTGTTTTTATAGAAATAGTCTTTGGTTGATTTGCGCGGAGCGGCCAACACGATATGACAATCGTTGTTTACCAATACTGGTTTTCTTGATTTGATGAAATCATCTTCTGCCGCCACATTAAATCCTAAATAGCAACGATTTTGCATGTTTTTCTGTTGCGCTATTTTAGGCGTAACATCAATAGGCTCATCAATTTTAGTGACCAACGTTGGCGGATAAGTATGATAAATCAGCGAATAAATGCTCGAGAACCCTTCGGTGGACACCAATTGCTCACTGTAAAGCGAACCATCCGGTTTTCTAAACTGAACGTGGCGTTTGGCCGGTACTTGCCCTTTGGATAAATAATGTGGCAT
The DNA here is from genome assembly GCA_947457525.1 of Bacteroidota bacterium. Lineage (GTDB taxonomy): Bacteria > Bacteroidota > Bacteroidia > Chitinophagales > LD1 > Bog-950. Next base: position 1,086 of record CANGXE010000137.1, read on the forward strand.
AAACTAAATTTTCATCAAAACTATTCAGATTTCGAGGATAGGCAAATTGACTTTCGTCAGTTGCACTATCTCAAGCGCTCTAACCACCTAAATCGCCAAACATCCAATTGGTGTTTCATTTTCCTTGTCATTGACTTTCCTTCCATTTCCGCCAATTGATGTGTTCTGAAACTTGGATTGAGCGCCCATTTGAGCATCCGCTTCGGAAATGTAAGCGAACTGTAAGGAAACTTTCCCAATTGCAAAAATGGCTTTAGCAAAGTATAGATTTTTGTTTCATACTCTTTGCGATTATGGCCAAAGGTGATGGGCTCTAATGGCGGCATCACTTCTTGTCCGCGATGAAACGTGAGGTGCAAATCATCTCGCAAGGTTAATTTTTCGGCAAATGCAATGAGATTGTGCACGAGAGCCACTTCGCTAAACGACACCCCAACACAAATATCCGCCAGCACCAATTTTGGAAACAAACTTCGTTTAAACACAAAACAATCAAACCCAGGATGCGGCTCACCTAATTCGGCATACATCAGCGGCAATTCTGCAATATTGGAATATTTTGCCGAAATTCCTCTGCGGTTAATGAGCAAGGCATCTGACCCATCTTGCACCAGCTGCTGTACCGCCACATAAAAATGAGGCATCAGGGAAATATCCATGTTCGTAAAAATGAAATAATCCGCTTGACTATGGTCGTAGAGCGATTGAAACACCTCGCGCATGAGCGGATATTTTTTGACATTTGGATTACTCAACACATCGCGCACGGAGCGGTTCAAATTGGGTAGACGAGTGAAAAAAGAAGGAATGACCTCGTGATCTTCAGGATAACAAATGGTGAAAAGTTGCACGTCCACTTTCCCTTTCGCTGTTTCAGCCGCATGGCGGATGGTTTCAAACGTAATGGTTTGGGCAATGCCCAACTCACTTTTAAGTGAAACCGATACTGGATTAATGATGTGCGCAAAAGTCATTGAGACAAACCTACACAAAAAATCAAAGCGTTTTGCGAAACCGCCCTTTGCGTTTATTTTCACCGCCATGAGCCAAACTATTTACGATTACTCTATTCATACACTTTCCAGACAGCCTTTTGATTTTTCGGCCTTGCGAGGCAAAAAGATTTTGGTGGTCAATACGGCCTCCGCTTGTGGGCTTACTCCGCAATATAAACAATTGCAAGAGTTGTACGAAACAACGAAAGATAAACTTGAAATAGTAGGCGTTCCTTGCAACGACTTCGCCAATCAAGAACCCGGCAGTGCCGAAGAAATTGAACGATTTTGTGAAGTGAATTTTGGCGTTACTTTTCCACTATTAGAGAAAGTAAAAATATTGGGTGATACGCCCCATCCTTTATATCAGTTTCTGACACAAAAAGCCTTGAACGGTTTGGAGGACAGCGAGGTAAAATGGAATTTTCAGAAATATTTAATCAATGAAGAAGGAAAACTGACTCATATATTTAGCCCGGTGATAGAACCATTTAGCGATGAAATTTTAAAAGCGGTTGGTCATGAAATTTAGTGAGGTAGTTGGACAATCTATAACCAAACAAAAAGTTTTGCCGCTGTTGCGTTCAGGGCGTTTGCCGCACGCCTTGATGTTGCTCGGCCCCGAAGGCAACGGCAATTTAGCTTTAGCCATAGCCATGGCCACTTACCTGCAATGCGAAAACCCCAGTGAAGAAGATGCTTGTGGAGAGTGTTCGAGTTGTCAAAAAAACCAAAAATTCATCCATCCCGATGTACGGTTTTCATTTCCGGTAGTAAAACCCGAAAAGAAAAAATCACCCCCAGTCAGTAAAGATTATATATTAGATTGGCGTAGTGCTCTAGCTGAAAATGTGTATTTGAGTTACAACGATTGGATGCAAAGCATTGGTGCTGAAAATCGCCAAGGAAACATCACTGCCGAGGAATGTCGCGAAATCATTCACCAACTGAATTTGAAAACTTATGAAAGTGGTTACAAAATTCAAATCATCTGGTTGGTAGAGTTGCTGGGGCAAGAAGGTAACATCTTGCTCAAGAGCTTAGAAGAACCGCCACCCAACACTATTTTTATTTTGATTGCCGAAAATGGGGAAGCTATTCTAAATACTATTCTCTCTCGTGTGCAGCTCATCAAAATGAGCGGCATCGAAGATGAAGATATTGCTCAAGCTTTGCTGCAACGCTTCGATACCGATGAAGAAACCGCTTTGCGCATTGCCCGAATTTCGGATGGCAATTTCAATGCGGCTTTGACTTATGCGCAGGGAGAAAACAAACCCTACGACCAAGTGTTGCGCCAATGGCTGTTGGCTTGCTACAACCTCAAACTCAAACCATCGGGGCAAAACACGGAAACTCTGCTCGGTTGGATTGAAGAAATGGGGAAAAGCGGACGCGAAAACCAAAAGATTTTCTTGAAATATGCGCTGTTTTTTATCCGTGAGTGTACATACTTGGCGCTGACCGGTGGTTCACAAAAACTATATGGCGATGAGTTAAAATTTGCCGGAGGATTGGCAAAACAACTGGGCGTGGAGCAAATAGAAACCATGGCCAAATTGATTAATGCTTTGCATTATCACATCGAGCGAAACGGAAACCCTAAAATACTTTGGATGAGCACATCATTTAAAATTGCGTCTGTGTTTAGTCGCCAAGAGGTGATAGTAGAGTAAGCCTAAAACAGAAAATTAAATACATTTCAGTTTTTATTTTAGTTTCGGGATTCGTTGCTACAATCAGCAACTGATAAAAACAATAACTGAACCGAAATAAATATTGATTATGGGTTGTGGAACAACAAAAGATGGAAAAGTGGCAGGATGCAGCTCAGGTGGATGTAGTTCAGGCGGCTGCAACCGCATGAATGTGATGGATTGGTTTGCGGATATGCCGATTTCATTCAACGAAAATTTCAATATCGTAGAAGTGAGTTTCAAGAGGGGTTCACGCAAAGGCTATTACAGAAATCCGACTCAGCTAGACTTAGAAAAAGGACAAATTATAGTAGTAGAAGCGGCTCAAGGTTACGATGTAGGCGAAGTGTCGCTCAAAGGTGAATTGGTGAAATTGCAAATGAAAAAACGCAAAATCACCGAGCGCGATGACACCATTCGCAACATTATGCGCATAGCAAACGAAGAAGACGTTAAAACACTCGAAGCCATTCGCGCCAAAGAAAAAGAAACGATGGTGCGTGCCAGAGCTATGGCTCGATCGATGAATATCGATATGAAAGTGGGCGACATTGAATTTCAAGGCGATGATAAAAAAGTAACCATTTACTACACCGCGGAAGGTCGAGTGGACTTTCGCGAATTGGTAAAGGTTTATGCCAAAGAGTTTAAAGTAAAAATTGAAATGCGTCAAATTGGAGCACGCCAAGAGGCAGCTCGTGTGGGCGGCATTGGCACATGCGGTCGTGAGTTGTGTTGTTCCACATGGTTAGTAGATTTTAAATCAGTTACTACACAAGCCGTGCGCTATCAAAACTTAGCCATCAACACTGAAAAATTGAGCGGACAATGCGGACGCTTGAAGTGCTGCTTAAATTATGAGTTGGACACTTACAACGATGCCTTGAAACGTTTCCCTAAAAATGCCGACAAAATAGAAACCGAAGACGGTGTGGCTTATTTGCGCAAAACAGAAATCTTGAAGCGTCAAATGATTTATGAATATCCCGAGCAACGCGGCAATTTTATTCGCTTAAGCATCGAAGATGTGAAAGAGATGATCATGCTGAACAAAAGCGGAAAAAAACCGAAAAACTTGGTTCAATTTGCCGTGACAGAAACAGTAAAAGTAGACGAAAGCAAACACGAAGACTTGGTAGGTCAAGTGACCTTAACTTCGCTAGAAGACAAAGCGCGGAAAAAGAATAAACCCAACCCAAATAACAATAACAAAAATAAGCCTCGACCTAAAGGGCCAAATCCTAATCAAAACATAGATAAGAAAAAGTAGTATGCCGTTTAAGTCACGTTCATTGCGCTTCGCTTCATTTCTATGGGTTATAGTTGTAGGCTTGTGCTTCGCTGGTTGCAACAAACACCGATTGCTAGATGAAGTACGTCCTATTGAGAATCATCAATGGAATTATGCCGATGTAAAATCGTTTGATGTAGAGATTTCGGACACTGCGCAAACCTATTCAATCTACATTAACCTCCGCCACTCGTTCCAATTTGAATGGCGCAACCTTTGGGTAAATATCACGACCACTTTCCCGAACGGAAAAGAATATACCAAA
>CANGXE010000138.1 GCA_947457525.1 Bacteroidota bacterium
AATCGTTTGTTCTTCATCGAGGTGATGGGTCGCGACTCGGGGTTTATTGCTTTACGCAGTGGCTTAGCAGCAGGTGTGGAGACTATTTTGATTCCGGAAATGGAAATGAGTATTGATGAACTCGTGCAACGATTAGAACGAAACAAGAAAAAGTCTTCAAGCTTGATTATTGTAGCAGAAGGTGGAAAAAGCGGTGGCGCTTTGGAAATTGCCGCCAAAGTAAAAGATAAGTTTAGTCACTACGACACCAAGGTGACTGTGCTGGGTCACGTGCAGCGCGGAGGTACTCCAAGTTGTATGGATAGAGAGATTGCTAGCCGAATGGGTGTAGCTGCTGTAGAAGCATTACTTAAAGGTGAGCGCGACAAAATGGTAGGGATCATAAATAATCAAATAGTACTCACTCCTTTCATGGAGGTAGTGAACACGCCCCAAGCCATCAATTTGGAATTGATAAGAGTGAATGAAATTTTAAACATTTAAGTATGAAAATAAGTGTGGAGATACCAGCAGCTTTTAGGTTAGCACCTTTGGTGCAAAAAACATATCTAGTAGACGGTGAATTGAGAGAATGGACAGGTGCTTTGCATTCGGTGTATAGCCCAATTGAAACCAATGGTTCACCTACTTATCTGGGTGAATATCCGATGTTGGACGAAGCAGCGGCCATGGAAGCTTTAGCGGCTGCCGAAAAGTCTTATAACCTAGGTCGTGGCAAATGGGCGACTATGCGTGTAGAAAATCGCATCGAGCACGTGCTCCGTTTTTTGAAAGCCATGAAAGAAGTGAGGAGTGAAGTGGTCAATTATCTACAATGGGAAATTGGTAAATCATTCACTGACTCGCAGAAAGAATTTGACCGCACAGTGGAATACATTGTTGATACCATTGACGCACTTAAAACTCTCGACCGCGATAGTTCTCGTATTCAAAAAGAAGGAGGAGTGTATGCGCAAATCAGACGAGGTCCTTTGGGAGTTGTACTGTGCATGGGACCTTACAATTATCCCTTGAACGAAACATTTTGTACGCTTATTCCCGCTTTGATTATGGGCAATAGTGTGGTGCTTAAAGCCGCTAAGCATGGTTTGTTGTTGATGTATCCTTTACTCCATGCGTTTAAAGATTGTTTCCCGAAGGGAGTAATTAACATTATATATGGTGATGGTCCTACAACTGTTGGGCCGATTATGCAATCGGGGAAAGTAAATGTGTTGGCGTTTATTGGGTCGAGCAAAACTGCAAACATTATTAAAAAACAACATCCGTTTCCCAACCGTTTGCGTTCGGTTTTGGGTTTAGAAGCAAAGAATCCGGCCATAGTATTAGCGCATGCCGATTTGAAAGTAGCTGTGCAAGAATGCGTAAGTGGCGCTTTATCGTTTAATGGTCAACGCTGTACTGCTGTTAAAATTATTTTTGTACATGAAAGCATAGCCGCTCAGTTTTTGGAATTGTTTAACCAACAAGTGGAAGCCTTAAAGATTGGGTTGCCTTGGGAAGAAAATGTGAGCATTACTCCGCTGCCCGAGCCGCATAAAATGGCGTACTTGCAAGACTTGATTGATGATGCAGTGAGCAAAGGGGCTAAAGTAGTCAACCGTAGAAGTGAACAAGCTATGACATCGTTGGTTGCGCCTGCCGTGTTGTATCCGGTGAACGATACTATGCGCGTATTTCACGAAGAACAATTTGGCCCTGTGGTGCCAATATTGAGTTTTTCTATTTTAGATGAACCCATTCAATATATGGTAAACTCTAACTATGGACAGCAAGTAAGCATATTTGGCACCGATGCCGATGAGTTGAGTGATTTAATTGATCCATTGGTCAATCAAGTGTGCAGAGTGAATATCAATTCGCAATGTCAGCGCGGGCCGGATGTTTATCCTTTCAATGGCCGTAAAGATTCTGCTGAAGGCACCTTGAGCGTCAGCGATGCATTAAGAGTATTTTCAATTCGCACGATGGTAGCCACTAAAGACACCGACCTCAACCGAAAAGTGATTGGCGAAATTTTATCACAGCGACAATCCAATTTTCTTTCTACCGATTATCTGCTTTAATTTTTTTAATAATTTGCACACCAAACTAGTAATATGATTTTAGTAGCCGACAGCGGATCCACCAAATGTGACTGGATGATTGTAGACCGACAGTCTAAAAATGAATTTGAAACATCAACGATGGGGTTCAATCCTTTCTTTCACGATGAATTATTTATCAGCAATGAGATTTTTAAAAATGAAACATTGCGCCAAGCAGCACCCAATGTGAAGTATGTTTTTTTCTACTGCGCAGGGGCGAGCAGTGAAGAGATGAAAGGAAGAATCAAACGTGGCTTACATATACTTTTTACCAATGCGAAAATCGAAGTTAATCACGATTTGAATGGGGCGGTTTTTGCTACTTGTCAGGGAGAGCCGGGTATTGCTTGCATCATCGGCACAGGCTCTAATTCTTGTTACTTTGATGGCACCGAATTGCATGAAGAAGTGCCAGCGCTAGGCTATATACTAGGAGATGAGGGAAGTGGTTCATACTACGGCAAAATATTGTTGCGCGACTTTTTATACAAACGAATGCCAAATGATTTAGCGGAACAATTTCAAAATCGCTATGACCTCAATAAAGCTGATATTTTTAAAAATGTGTACATGAAGCCTCACGCTAATGTATACTTGGCTTCGTTTATGCGTTTTGTTTCAGATAACCGCGAACATCAATACATCAAAGATATGGTGGATGAGGGCATGTATTTGTTTTTGAACACACACGTTTGTTGTTTTAAAAACTACCGCGAAGTGCCGGTTCATTTTGTTGGTTCTATTGCACTTTACTTCGAACCCATCTTGCGCAAAATTGTGACCAACTTGCAAATCAATATTGGGGTTATCACCAACAAACCGGTGAAACACTTAGTCGATTATCATTTAGCTCGATTGAAGTAGCCGATTTTTTTCTACCGAAAAGTCTAAACCAAATTTATTTTCCAACTCCGATATGTGTTGCAATTGTGCAGCGCAAAATTGGAGATGTTGCTCGCTTTGCGGTTGACGTGGACGATGAAACGATGCCTGTTGAATAGTTGCTATCTTATCGAGTAGTTGGAGTGTATCAGCAGAGCAGGCTGCTGTTTTCAATTTTTGCCAAACGTAGTCTACAGCTTGCGCGGAGGGATGCAACATATCTTCGTTGTAAAAACGATAGTCGCGCAAATCATCTATCACCAACTCATAAGCCGGAAAGTAATGGATGTTTTTCCACGCTTTTTGTAAAGCATAAATAGCCGTGAAAAGATGCGCTTTGCTCACGCTGTTTTCATAATGGCCAAAAGCAAAATAGCGAACCGGGCTGACGGTCATCACGAGGTTTAGTGACGGATTAAAGTGCTTCAATTCGCTGAGAAGTAAATTCCAATCTGCTATAATTTCAGCGGGCGGTAGAATTTCTTGCTCAAATTGCGCAGCCGCTATTTTGTGGCAGTTAGAAACTATGGCACCGGTGGCTTCCCATCTGAAAACATGAGCCGTGCCGAAGGTCACAAAAAGAGTATGCGCCTGTCGGAGTTGTACAGTAGCCAATGCCCGCTGGCGGTTCATGTTCGCCAACATTTCTTTCTCCTCTGCTCCCGAAAAACTACCATGATGCTCTAAGCTGTGCAGCAAACCATCTTGTTTCACTAAATCAGTCGATTGATAATTTCTCTCGCTCATTAGAGCGCGCAACCCGGAGCCTATGGCCGCGGGGTTATACTGCTGCCCAAAGGGATTGATGAGTATGTCGAATTTACTCGCTTTCAACTTTTCTCCTATGTGTTCAGAGAAACAAGAACCAATGCTTAAATATTTCTGATTGTGGCTTAGGGCAAAAGGCCAACGGTTTACCTCAATGCTTGTTCTGAAGTTATTTTTCATACTGTCCACCCGAAATGAGTGTCGACAAATTTAGTTTTCTTTTGATGGTTCTTGGTGGGTCATGACATTCTCTTAGTTTTATAAGTGTGCCTCAATTGATACCACCATCTAAAAATTCGAACAATTGTTTGAATTTTATATTTTTGGTTCGCACCTAACCGAAAATGAAGCTAGAATTTATCTATCATCCGGCCAAGACAGGCCTGCAATTGCACCCTATGCTTTTCGTGCATGGGATGTCGCACGCGGCATGGTGTTGGGAAGAGGAGTTTATTCCTTACTTCACAGCCTTGGGGTATGATTGTTATGCACTGAGCCTGCGCGGCCACGGAGCGAGTGAAGGCGCGGAGCTTTTGCGGTGGAGTTCGATTAAGGAATATGAGCAGGACGTGGAGTGGGCTATCCGCAAAATAGGCAAGTTGCCGATAGTATTTGGTCACTCTATGGGCGGGTTTATATTACAGAAATATATTTTGAAGCACGACATACTACCGGCATACATTGGTGTGGCGGCTGTGCCCAATACCGGTATGCTGCGAGGTGCAATGAACTTGCTGCTGAGCTATCCGTGGGCGTTTTTGATGGGTAACTTGACATTGAGCACCTTGCCGTTTGTTCAGTCGGAGGCGATAGTGCGTGATATGTGCCTGACCCCAGGGGCTTCCACTGAAAAGGTGCGCGAAGTGCAGAGCCGATTGCAGGGGGAAAGCTACCGAGCGTTCTTAGACATGGTGTTGCTGAACCATCACGCAGCACGAAAAGTGGACACTCCAATGTTGCACCTGCACACGACACTGGATAAGGTGCTGTTTGAACCAGAAATGAGGGCCTGTGCTGAGAAATTTGGAGCAGACTATCATCAGTTTTCGAATGTAGGACACGATATGTTTTTGGACGATAATTGGCGCGAGGTGGCCGATTATATCAGCGCATGGTTAACTAAGAAAGGACTATAAAACTATAAACTAAAACACATGAAATTGAATAAGGACGCAAAGATAGCCGTGGTAGGTGCAGGTGCTTCGGGCATAGCAGCGGGTAAAAATTTGTTGCAAGTAGGTTTTGAAAACGTGACCCTGTTTGAGCAGAGCGATCGCATTGGTGGACAGTGGGTGTTTACGAAAGATGTGAAGCACAGCAGCGTGTATGAAACCACGCATATCATCACTTCGAAAAGACACAGTGCGTATCTCGACTTTCCGATGCCGGATCATTACCCCGACTATCCTTCGCACTGGTTGATGGCAGAATATTTGGAGAGTTATGCGCGGGCGTTTGGGGTTTATGAGCGCGTGAAGTTCAACACTACAGTGCAACACATTACCCGCTTGGCAGATGGTAAGTGGGAGATAAGCACCGACA
>CANGXE010000139.1 GCA_947457525.1 Bacteroidota bacterium
CTTCGTCATATTGCGTTTGTTTAGCATATAAAAATCCGAGATTCAAATAGTACTCCGGATTGTTGGGGAACTTTTCTACCAATAACTTGAATGTTTCTGTGGCCGCCTTGGCGTTGCCCTGGTTCATGAAAATATCCGCCAAAGATTCAAGATACCATTTATTTGTGGGATCTAGCTTAGCTGCTACTTGAATAGCCTTTGATGCTTCATCCAACTTACCGGTATTGAAATAAATTTGCCCGATTTGATAATAAGCATTGGCGTTGTTTGGATCTTGAATAAGCAGTTCTTTATAACTACTTAAAGCCAATTCCCAATCTTCAATCACTTTTGCTTTCTCTGCGTCAAGCTGCAATCTTTCCAGCTTAGCTAGGTCTGCTTTATCTCCTTTAGGAGGCGCTTCCGTTTTCGTCTTTCCTTTTTTCTTTTTCTTTTCCTTGTCGGGCAAAGTTGCAGCCACAGCACTTTCGGCACTCCACACACTCAACAACAATAGCAGTATATAACGCATAGTTCTTATTCAATAATTACATTATAATCGCCCACGCTCCAATCTTCCATTCTTCCTTCAATTTTAACATTATTCCCCACCATTGCGTTCGCTATTAACTTATTTTTTATAGTCGTGTTGGTTTGAATAATACTGTTTTTCACCACGCTATTTTCTATAAAGCTGTTTTTGCCAATAGACACATGCGGTCCAATCACAGCATTTCTTATCACAACACCCTCGGCTAAATAGCTCGGCTGAACGACTGTCGCATTTTCCAATACAACAGAGCTATGCACCAAAGTTTCGTTCGTTAAGTTTTCCAAAACTCGCTGATTGGTGTTCACGGTGGCATCTTTGTTGCCGCAGTCTAGCCATTCAATCACTTCACCCTTGTAGAATTTTGCGCCTTTGGCTTTCATGTTCTCCAAAGCATTTGTCAATTGATATTCGCCTTTTTCTTTAAAGTCGTTATCTATCAAATACTGCATTTCGCTGCGCAAATAAGCGCCATCCTTAAAATAGTAAATGCCGATGATAGCTAAATCAGACACAAACTCTTTCGGTTTTTCTATCAAGTCAGTAATCACATTGTTGCTGTCTAGTTTCACCACACCAAAAGCTGATGGATTGTCTACTTTCTGCACCCATATCACTCCGTCTTTTTCGTTGTCAATTTTAAAATCACTGCGAAAAAGGGTGTCAGCAAACGCCACAATCACATTGCCTTCAAGCAAATCACCAGCGCACAAAATGGCATGAGCCGTACCAAGCGGTTCGTTCTGAAAACAAATATGTCCTTGACTGCCTAAGCGAGCGGCAATTTCCAACAATTGCTTAGGAATGGTTGAACCAAAATCTTCACGGATAATAAAGACAATGTCTTCCACTTTTTGGTCGGTGCTTTTCACCAAATCTTCCACCAATCTTTCTACAATCGGTTTGCCGGCAATAGGCAACATGGGTTTAGGGATAGTTAAGGTGTGAGGTCTTAATCGAGTGCCCCATCCGGCCATTGGTATTACAATTCTCATTTCTATTTATTAAACAATTAAAAATCTATTTTTTTCCCGTAGAACCAAACCCTGACTCTCCGCGATTGGTTTCATCGAGCGTTTCTACCACTTCCCACTCGATAGTTTCGTGTCGGGCAATCACCATCTGTGCAATGCGCTCCCCATTTTTTATCGTATAGGTTTCTTTGCTCAAATTAATCACCGCCACTTTTATTTCCCCGCGGTAGTCACTATCAATGGTAGCCGGACTGTTCGGTAAAGTGATGCCATGCTTAAATGCCATACCGCTGCGCGGACGCAATTGCGCTTCATAACCCAAAGGCAACGCAATAAACAAACCGGTCGGAATTAATTTTCTATCCAAAGGCTCCAACACAACCTCTTCAGTCAAGTTTGCACGAATATCCATTCCGGCTGCGCCTATTGTTTCATAAGCCGGCAAAGCATGTTGCGATTGATTGATGATATTAATTTTCACAAGTCGAAATAAGCGGTGCAAATTGAAGATAAATTATTGAATTCGTTTACTCACCTCTGCCCAAACCGATTCACTAATAGCTTCGGGGCTGCGATTGCCTGCTGTAGTAAATACTTTTTCTTCGGCTTTCAGCTTATCAAATGCCATTTGATAGAAGCTGCGGACTTGACGCAAATTATCTTCGGTTTCGTAGAGCTCTAGTGCCTCTCGACCTGCATTAATTCGCTGCATACTAACCTCCGGTGAAATATCAATATAAATCGTCAAGTCCGGGCGCAACAAATCAGCACAAATGGAATTAGTGGCAATCACCCAATCCATATCTACATACACACTGTGATAGGCATAAGACGAAAAATAATAACGGTCGGTAATCACGGTGTAGCCTTGCTTGAGTTTCAACAATAAACCATCTACTTCATTGGTCAAGTGTTCTAATCTATCAGCCAAAAAAAGTGCGGCAATGGTGCGGTGGTCGGCTTTAGCGGCTCCACTAAACACACTACGAATCATTTTACCTATCGGACCGGATGTAGGCTCGCAAGTGGTATATACTTTATGTCCTTCGCTAATCAACTTTTCAGCTAGCAGTTTTACTTGTGTACTTTTTCCGCTGCCGTCTATTCCTTCAAAAGCTATAAATAAATTTTTCTGCATGTTTCTATAAATATCAAATTTGGCACTAAAGTATTTTATTCAATGATTATACGATTGCCGAATGTTTTTGCGCTCCGCCATAAATGTAGCGACCATAAACAAGCTAATTAAGAAGCTGGCCGAAAACCAAAATGGCATAACGCCTGTATTTACTAACCAAACTTGCGCTTGCCATAAAATCAAACCGCCAAAAATATATAGCGCTAATCGCCACCACTCATAAGGCACCGGGTAATATTTTTGTCCCAAAACATATGAGACCATAGCCATCGAACCGTAGCAAGCCAAGGTAGCCCAAGCTGAAGCCACATAGCCAAACTTAGGAATAAACAACACATTAAGAACGACTGTTAGTGCCGCTCCGCCAATAGATACAAAAGCTCCGGTAAGCGTGCGGTCAGTAAGTTTGTACCATACCGAAAGGTTGACATAAATACCCAAAAACAAATTAGCCAAAAGCAAGATAGGCACTACACCTAAACCTGCTCTAAAATCTTCGCCTATAAACAGCTTAAACCAATCGATATAAAGCATCACCAACAAAAACACAAACACACAAAATATGGTGAAGAATTTTAATACTTGAGCATACATTTTAGGCGCATCGGCTTTGTCAGATTGAGCAAAGAAAAACGGCTCAGCCGCAAATCGAAAAGCCTGAATGAATAATGACATCAACACTGCCAACTTATAACATGCACCATAAATACCCAGTTGTTGAAGATTGGTGATTTCATCATACGGCAGTAAATATTTCAACAACATTCTGTCTAGCATTTCGTTGACAACACCCGCAAAACCAATCAGCACCATCGGAAAAGAATAGCGAACAATGGTGCGCAATAAAACCTTATCAATTTTAAACAAAGCTCCGGCAAATTGTGGTAAAAGCAATAACATTTTAACTCCACTAGCCACCAAGTTTATAATGAATATATAGCCTACGCCAATGGCCGGATTATATAAACCGGCTAGAAAAGCATTGGATTGCGTTTCATAAGCCTTTCGGCAAATGATGAGAAAGAAAACATTGAGCGCCACATTGATTACAATTTCCAAAACTTTGATGCCTGCAAATTGAAAGGGTTTGTTTTCTGCTCTCAGTCGAGCAAATGGAATGGCACAAACAGCATCTAAAGCCAATATCCAACCAAACCATTGAATGTACTCTACATTGTTTTCGTAGCGCAATAAGTCCGCCAAAGGTTGAGCAAATACATAAATAATACCCAAAAACAACAAAGCGGCTATTAAAATGAAGTTAAGGGTAGTGGAATAAACTTGGTCTGATTGCTCATTTCTCTTGTAAAAACGAAAAAACCCGGTTTCCATGCCAAAAGCCAAAAGCACCGTAAAAAAACCACTGTAAGCATAAAACTCCGAGTTGACCCCAAACTGCTCGGTGCTAAACACTCGGGTATAAAGATAGGTCAGCAAATAATTCAAAAACCGCCCGGCAATGCTCGGAATGCCATAAATAAAAGTTTGCGAAGCCAGCTTCTTTAAAGGGTTCAAGTCCGTGAGGTGGTTTTGTGCCACGAATTTGAGCCATTTCGCCACACTCTTTACACCAGTTTTCAATAACATACCTGCCTTTTGTAACATTTTGACTACGCCAAGCGTAAAATCAAGTCAAAATACCCTGTTATGAAAAAGTTTGTTTACTCTCTTTTACTTGTCGGTTCGGTTATTTCTACTGCTTTTGCTGGAGAAGATGTGCCCAAATACACGAATGGAAAATATGAAGGTGAACTAAAAGACGGTGCTCGACACGGCAAAGGTCGCGCTATATACTATGATGGTTCTATGTATGACGGACAGTGGGCCAACGACCTTCGCCAGGGCGTGGGTAAAGCTATTTTCAAAGATGGTTCATCCTATTATGGCGATTGGGTGGCTGATAAGCGCCAAGGAAGAGGTAATTATGAATTCCCGAATGGCGACAAATACATTGGTCAATTCGACAATGATGTAATGCAAGGTTGGGGAACCTATCAATATGCCAATGGCAATAGATATGTGGGCGAAATGATTGCCGGAGTTATTAATGGCAAAGGAATAATCTATTATTCTTCGGGCGATCGCTATGAAGGAACTTTTGTTAACGGTCAAAAATCAGGCAAAGGAATTTATGCTTACAAAAACGGCAACACTTACGAAGGCTATTTTATGGCCGACAAAAAAGCAGGTTTCGGTAAAATGACTTTTGCCAATGGCGATGTGTACATGGGTGAGTTCAAAGATAACAGCCGCACCGGAAAAGGTGTTTTCACTTTTACCAATAGCGACAAATACGAAGGCGAATTTGTGAACGGCATGATGCATGGCTTTGGTTCATTCAGTTGGGCAGATGGTGAAAAATATACCGGCAACTGGGCTAATAATGTGCGCCAAGGGCAAGGAAAATTGACCACTACGGCCGGTGAAGAAAAAATATTGGTATATGCTAATGGAAAAATAGCAGAGTAGGATTGCACTATTTTAAAATCTGAAACAAGAAAAGGGCTTCCCCCTTTCTTTAACCGGCCTTCTCTCTACTAAATTATCTTTATTGTTTATTTCGTAATATTTGCAATAAAACAACTTCAATAA